>JBDKJK010000077.1:0-3796 GCA_039796675.1 Chloroflexota bacterium | reverse complement strand
CCAGAAAATCTGCCATTGCCGCCATAGACTTGTTGAGCGTGCGTTCATTTTTGACTGTGCTGTACTTGCCATCTGTATCCACGCGGATGATGGGTTTCAAGTTCAATAGCGCACCCGCCATGGCTTTCACACGTCCGATGCGCCCGCCGCGTGCCAGATATTCCAGTGTATCGAGCGTGTAAATGACTTCGGTCTTCTCACGAATCTTCGTCAGGCGTTCGTTGATCTTGTCCATTGCCCAGCCCGCTTTGTCTGCAAGCGCCGCCGCCATTACCTGAAAGCGTTCGCCGCCGGAGAGGGTCAGCGTATCCCAAAAATTGACATTTGCCTCGTCCTTCACCTGTTCGCCGCCATCGCGTGCCGAGTTGATCGTGCCGCTCAAGCCGGAAGAAATATGCACAGACATAATGTTCTTATCGGTTTGTGCCAACTTGCGGTACAACTCTGCAAAGATACCGCTCGAAGGCTGAGCCGTTGTAGGAATCTGTGGACGCATTGCCTCGAGCCGGTTGTAAAATTCATCGGCAGAAATATCCGCCGAGTTCACTTCACCTTCGGGGAATTGGATGAATAACGGGGCTTGCACAATCCCCATTTTTTCCAATTCTTCATTGGACATGTCTGCTGCGCAGTCTGTTACGATTTTCATAGTATTTACTCCTTTTAAATATTTAATTCTTCAATATGCTGTTTACCAACATACTCGTGCTGTCACGCGCGACCTTTTCCCATTTCGCACCTTTGGGGTCCATGAGGCTTTGCAACAATAGTCCCATAGCAGTGGAGATGATCATGCGCGCCGTCAATTCGGGGTCAACTTCAACGAACGAACCTTCGTCTACGCCTTTTTTGATGAGCGCAGTAAAGTATTTGTGATAGCGACGGTATGGCTTGATGCCCGCCTGCCATATCTTTTCGTCACGGCTGGCTTGCAGCCAAAATTCAAGGAACATGGGCAGACCCTCATTGGCGGTCGCGAAGATGTAGGGGAATGCCTCTGTGATCTGCATGAAGGTCTCAGGAACGGTCTTGTCTTTCGAGGCTTCAATGGCATTGTCGATGGTTTCCAGCCAGCCATCTAATAAAGCGAGGAAGAGGTCTTGCTTGCTCTTGAAGTGATGATAGAACGCGCCTTTGCTAATGCCTGCATCCGCGCAGATATCGTCCACGCTGGCGGCACTGAAACCGCGAGTGGAGAATAGTTTGATGGCAGAGGTGAGTATTTTCGAATGGGTTTCTTCACTACGTTGTTGCATAATAAAACCGACCAGTCGGTTTGTTTTTACTTCTGAAACTTTGCACTGTCAAGATGACATTAAATATAAAACGGGCGGAACCCAAAGGTTCCGCCCGTTTTATTGGCAATTAAGATTACGCTGGTTTGTAAGCTGTGATTTTTGCGCTATAGACTGCCTTGTAAATATCTTCGCGTGGATATTGATTCACATCCAACTTCATATCTGCCAGGGCAGAGTCGACGGTTTCTTTATCGAAGAAGACAGGCTTGATGGAAATATCGGTGAAGCCAACGGCTTCCATCATGCCGATGTAGTCTTTGGCTTCGACAGCACCTGCAACACAGCCCGCCCATGCGCTCAAACTTTGCTTGACCGGTTCAGGAAGTTCGCCATCAGTGACGATATCAGAGACGGCGAGTTTGCCACCTGGTGCCAGTACGCGGAAAGCCTCGGTGAACACCTTGGCTTTATCTGGCGAGAGATTGATAACGCAGTTCGATATGATGACATTCACGGAGTTGCTATCCACGGGCAGGTTTTCAAGATAGCCCTGGCGGAATTCGACATTGGTTGCATTGACTCGCTTCGCATTCGACCGGGCGCGTTCGATCATCTCGGGAGTCATATCCACGCCGATCACGCATCCTTCGGGACCGACTTTCTGGGCAGCCAACAAACAGTCGAGTCCTGCGCCGGAGCCAAGATCAAGGACAGTTTCGCCGGGTTTCAGTGCAGCCAATGTGATCGGGTCGCCGCACCCATAGCTGGTGCTGGATACATCGGATGGAAGAGTGGCAAGCAGGTCTACAGGGTAGAGTCTGCTTTCGGTGGAGCAGCAGTCTGAAGGTCCACAGCAGGAGGCGCTGCTCTTTATCCGCTCTGCGTAATGTTCGCGGACAGTTTCGTGAATGGGGGTGGGTGTTTGGGTCATGATTTTTTTCCTTTATGTTGAATAGAAATGTATCTATGTGTACTCGTAAAAAATTTTTTTCGCTAATAATGTCTCTCTGCCTGCCGATTGGCAAACAGAGATTAAGCTTAGCAACAACCGCTGGGGCAGTTGCCGCCTTCACAACATTCTTCTTCGCAGCAATCGTTGGTGACAACAGGTAATTCGTTCATGGGATACTCCTTTCGTATAGAAGTTTGTCTATGAAATTGATTGCAAAAAACGGGCTTGTGTCACGGCCGTAGACACTGCCCGATTATGCCTTGATGGTTTTCAACAGGTTTTCAGTGGTAACCGATTCAGGCGCAAATTTGACCATAATCTGCCCGCAGCAAACGGCGATGTGTTCCTGGTTGAGGGTGTAAAAGGTCTGTTTGCCTTCTTCGCGTATATTGACCAAATTCGCATCACGCAAGATAGCAAGGTGATGGGAAATGGTCGGTTGCGAAAAGCCGATCTTCTCGACAATCTCACTGACCGAGAGTTCACAGCAGCAGCACTCGCTCATGATTTTCTGGCGGGTGTCGTCTGCGATGGCTTTGGCAAAGAGGACAGGGTCAAATTTCATACAGTTATTATATAGAAGCTTGTCTATTTGTCAAGATGAAAAACGACCATTGACGATAGACCATCGTCAATGGTCTATCGTCGCATATTAGTTGCCTGTCAATTCGCCCAAACGGTCAATGTATTCGTTGAGCATGGCAAAGGCATCTTCGATGGGTTGAGTGGATGTCATGTCGATTCCGGCAGTTTTGTAAACATCCATGGGAGACATGGATGAACCGGCTTTGAGGAAGTTGATGTGATCCTGCGCCGCGCCGGGAATACCGTCCAGCACGCGTTTGGCAATGGCGTGTGCGGCAGAGATGCCAATGGCGTATTGGAAGGAATAATAGTCAATGTAAAGGTGGGTGGTGAAGGTTCCCCAAGTGATGCCGATGCGGTCGCGGTCCACGTTCATTTCGCCGCCGTAGCCTTCGCTGAACAGGTCTGCCATTAAGTTGTTCATGTAGTCAGCGGTGAGGGACTGTCCCTTTTCGGCGCGTTCGTGGGTTGCGAGTTCGAAGCGGGCAAGGGTGGGCATGATGAAGAAGTAACGGTGGAAGTTGCCCATGGCTTCTTCAAGCAATGCGATCTGGAATTTTTTATCCTTTTTTGTGTTGAGCAAGTGAGCGCGAGTCATTGCCTGATTGAAGTTTGATGCGGTCTCGGCAATGATGGATGGGTAGAGATAATACATCATCGGTTGGGCACGGCTGGCATAATAGGCATGGATGGAGTGACCCAGTTCATGCGAGAGTGTGCTCATCGAACCGACATCGTCGGTGTAGCTCATCATGATAAAAGGATGCGTATCGCTGGGAACTCGGGTGGAGAAAGCCCCTTCGCGTTTTCCGGCGTTGGGTGCCCAGTCTACCCAGCGGTCTTCGAGGCAGCCTTTGCGCATGGTGTTCACATATTCGTCACCCATGGGGGTAAGACCTACACAGATCCAGTCTACGGCGGTTTCGAATGGGACTTTGTGATTTTTGGTGGTGAGCGGCGCCCAAATATCGTATGGATGCAGGGTTTTCACCCCCAATGCCTTGCGGCGAATGCGCCAGTA
>JBDKJK010000076.1:0-6811 GCA_039796675.1 Chloroflexota bacterium | reverse complement strand
GCCACGAATGGAAGCATCGCCTGTGATCTGTTTGATATAAATACTGGCACCTTTGGGTGCGCGGATCGAAAGATCATCATGGCAAAAGATGCGCACTTGATCACCGTCCTGGCTGACGTTCATTTCATCGTCATCGGCTTTGAGGAGGATATCGTCACCTTCCCATCCCACCAGGCTGAGATCGCCGTCAATGGTTTCAATTTCGATCTTGGGGGTACGTCCTGCAGAAATTGTTTGAGACATGGCTTATTCCTCTTCGCCGCGCAAAAGGCGCATGGCTTGGTCGGCTGTGATTTTTCCGGCTTCAAGATCGGCGATGACGGTGCTGCGCGTATCATCGTCCAGGTCAGTTGATTCATCTTTGCCGGGTTCGAAGCCTAGTTTGCGAATCACTTCGTGCAGGTTCTTGCGAATGGTCGGGTAGGAGAGGCCAAGTTCCTGCTCAACGCGATTGATCTTGCCTTCGCAACGTACGAAGGTGAAAACAAATTCCATTTGCTCAGGTGATAAATTGGAAAACTGCCCCAGCGCAAAGCGACCTTCAATTGAAGTATCGCAGCTGGAGCAGTGCAAACGGACAACTTCCAATTCAGATTGACAGATGGGGCAACGGGTAGGTGCGGGTCGCATAACTGGCTTCTCCGATTTATAATTAGGGATATTGAACGATTTTTGAGGCAATTTTCTTGATTTTTGAACATTTCCTCAAGAAAATCAAATAAATATCACTTATTTCTAATAAAATTATAGCTAAAAAATTAATTTTGTCAATAGCTAAATAAATAATATCAATTTTACAATAAAGAATATTGAGTTGAAAATCAAAAATCCTAAAATTTATCTTGGAGGCACGCCTTGATTCGAACCCTATACTACAAACCCGGAAAACCCATCCGCACCAACATCCCCCCTGCTGAATTCCCAAGACTCATCCGCGACCGAAAAGGGACACTCTGGGTAGATTTCATCAGTGAATCAGCCGAAACGGCTGAACCCATTTTGCGCAGCTTTGGTTTCCATCCGCTTGCTATTGATGATGCTCTACAGGAGACGCACACGCCCAAGGTCGACGACTGGGGCGATTATCTCTACATCGTATTAAGTATTCTTAACTACAAACAGGAAAACGGCGTGTTCGAATCCGAGATCGATGAGTTGGATGTGTTCCTCGGTCAAAATTACATCATCACATTTCACGATCAATTGCTGACTGCGGTAGAAGATGCCTGGGTTGCCTGCCAACGCGACATCCGCCATGTACAGGATGGAGCCGATCACCTGCTCTACCGCATTGTCGACTCACTTGTAATGAGTTACATGCCTTTGGTTGAACAGATCGATGCTCAAATAGACCAGATCGAAGATAGGGTCTTCGACCGACCACGCCCCGAGATCCTTGAGCAGATATTCGCCCTCAAACGCCTCCTTCTGACGATGAGGCGCATCCTCGTCCCACAGCGTGAGGTGCTGAACAAGCTCGCCCGCGACGATTACCGCGTCATCGACCCGCGAGACCGGGTCTTCTTCCGTGATATTTACGACCATCTCGTGCGCCTACATGACCTAAACGAAAGCCTGCGAGACCTCGTCAGCGGCGCATTAGATACCTACCTCTCTGTAACCAACAACCGCATGAATGAGATCATGAAGGTGCTAACCATCATCACTACGTTTTTCATGCCGATCACCTTCATCACCGGCTTTTTTGGTATGAACTTCTTCGAGCCTGTGGCGGGTCTCCTCGGTTGGACGAGCCAGCAAGTATTTACTGCCACCATGGTTACCATCATTGGGCTGCCGATCCTCATGTATTTTTGGATGCGCGGGCGGACCTGGGTGTAGGCTGTTTTGCGGTCTTAAATTCCTTGACACAGAACAGGCGTTCGGTTATCATTCCTAGCACAAATGAGCGAAGAATGCTCAGTACCTACGCCAGTCCCCTGGCAGGAGGCTTAAAATGATGGTTCGAAAAAGCAAAGGAATTGGCGAACGCCACCAGAAAATTCTGGACTTTATCGCGTCTTATCAACGCGAACATAAGCACCCCCCTTCCATTCGTGAAATCGGGGAACATTGTGATATTTCCTCCACCTCTGTGGTCAATTACTACCTCGATCAACTAGAGAAGGAAAATCTTCTCGAGCGCGACCGCAAAATCTCGCGCGGCATGCGGCTGGTCAATAACAGCCCGCTTGGCGACATGCTCCGCGTACCGGTCATGGGCGTCATCCAAGCTGGTGAACCCATTCCGATCCCCGCTTCAGACTTTAATCCCTTTACGGCTGAAGACACAGTAGACATTGCCACCTCCCTGATGCCTTCAAAAGAAAAAGGCAAAGACCTGTTCGCCCTTCACGTTCAGGGAGACTCGATGATCGACGCCATGATCAATGACGGCGACATTGTCATTCTCAAACCTGCGCAAGATGCCCGCAACGGTGAAATGGTCGCAGTCTGGCTCTCTGATAAAAACGAAACTACTCTTAAGTACTTTTACAAGGAAAAAGATGGGTATCGTCTCCAGCCTGCCAACCCCACCATGAAGCCGATCATGGTCAAAAAGAGTGAACCGCTTGAGATCAAAGGTAAAGTTGTCATGGTTATCCGCAAGATGGAACGCATGGTAGCCTAACATCAAGAAATAAAAAAGAGACCATCCTTTCGGATGGTCTCTTTTTTATTTCGTATCGAATTACTCGACGACGACGGCAGCGCCAGCTTCTTCGAGCTTCTTCTTGGCATCCTGAGCGGCATCCTTGCCAACGCCGGTGAGGACCTTGGAACCGGCAGCTTCGGCAAGAGCCTTGGCTTCACCGAGACCGAGGGAGGTCAGCTGGCGAATGACTTTGATGACGTCGATCTTCTTGGCGCCTGCATCCTTGATGACCACATCGAACTCGGTCTTCTCTTCAACAGGTTCAGCAGCGGCGGCAGGACCACCAGCGGCAGCAACAGCCACCGGAGCGGCGGCGGAAACGCCCCACTTCTCTTCGAGCATTTTCACGAGGTCAGCAGCCTCAAGAACAGAAAGGGTGGAAAGTTCATCCACGAGTTTAGCGAGCTTGTCAGACATTGTTTAGCACTCCTTGCTAAGATATTTGAAATTTTGGATAGGACATTGCGAGTTGAACTCGCCTTGATAAAACTAGGCAGCAGCCTGTTCGGAATGCGCCTTGATGACGGCAGCCAATCCGCGTGCGGGTTCTGCCAACGTGCGGACGAGTTTGCCAGCCGGAGCTTGCAAAACGCCGAGCAGTGTTGCGCGCATAACGGGCAGCGGCGGCAGATCTGAAAGAGCCTTCACCTGGGCAGGATTCAGTGCCTTACCAGCCATGAAACCGCCTTTGACCTTCACGAACTCATTGCCTTTTGTGGCATCGGTCAGGGCTTTTGCAGTGGATGCAGGATCTGAAAACGCGAATGAGATCGCCGTGGATTTCTCGAGAAGATCGCTAGGGATATCCATGCCATTATCAGCAAATACGCGGCGTGCCAGCGTATTTTTGACCACATGGAATTCGCCGCCTGCATCACGAATCTTTGCTCGAAGATTATCGAGCGATTTCATATTTGCGCCGGTGTATTCTACAAGAATCACCGCTTCGCTGCGCTTAACCCAGTCGTTATACTGAGCCAGCACTTCTTCTTTGCGTTGCTTTGAAATTGCCAAAGGTATTTACCTCCTTTCGAAAAAAGTCTCTGCCACTCTCGCAGGCAAAGACTTTTCGCACTCCCAAAAGGGAGACAGCGCGGAGGCGCTGAAAATTGCTAGTAGTCTCCACCTGAGCAGGGTATTAAGTTCCAGATTTGGTCTCAAACACCGCACGACCATTTCAAGAACACCCGCCTTCATCGGCGAAGTGGTTTATTAGGAATTATCGGATGTCTTGCTTATCCGGCTCCATCAATGTGTTCGTTGGGATCGACCTTCACGCCGGGTCCCATAGTAGAGGCAACAGTAATACGCTTAACAAAGTTGCCTTTCGCGCCAGACGGGCGGGACTTGTTGATCGCGTCCATCAGGGCGACGTAGTTATCATAAAGTTTATCTGCATCGAAGGAAACCTTGCCAATGGAGACATGGATATTATTGCTCTTATCGAGGCGGTATTCTACACGACCCGCCTTGGCTTCCTTGATAGCACGTTCCATATCCTGTGCAGAAACGACCGTACCAGCCTTTGGGTTTGGCATCAAGCCACGCGGACCAAGTACGCGACCCAAGCGACCGACCTTCCCCATCGCATCGGGGGTGGCAATCGCAACATCGAAATCGAGCAATCCACCTTCAATCTTCTTCAGCGATTCATCATCATCCGCAACGAAATCAGCACCACCTGCGCGGGCAGCAGCGGCACCTTCTGCTTGAGCGAAAACCAAAACGCGAACCTTCTTGCCCAAGCCGTGAGGAAGCACAACCACATCACGCAGCTGCTGGTCAGACTGGCGCGAATCAAGGGTGGTGCGCATATGAACTTCGATGGTTGAATCGAACTTGGTGATGCTAGTTTCTTTTGCAAGCGCAACCGCTTCTTTCGCGGCATAGATCTTGTCAATATCAACTTTAGCGAGAGCCGCCAGGTATTTCTTTCCGTGTTTAGCCATTTTATCCTCCGTGGTACAAACGTGGCACACCAAGGCGCCACTCCCACAATTTATTCGGTAATCGTAATGCCCATCGAGCGGGCAGTACCTTCAATTTGCAACATAGCGCCTTCAAGACTGATGGCGTTGAGGTCCTTCATCTTCAATTCCGCGATCTCGCGAACCTGGGCGCGGGTCACCTTGCCAACCTTTTCCTTGTTCGGAACGCCAGAGCCCTTTTCGATCTTTGCAGCTTTTCGCAGAAGCACTGCAGCAGGTGATGTGCGCAGAACGAAGGTGAAAGAACCATCCGTAAAGATTGTAATTTCAGCGGGGAGAACTTCGCCCGGGCGGTTGGAGGTACGTGCGTTGTATTCCTTGCAGAACGCCATGATGTTGATACCATGGCTTGCCAACGCAGGGCCAACTGGGGGCGCGGGGTTTGCCTTTCCAGCTTCAAGCTGGAGACGTACGATTGCTTTTAGTTTCTTTGCCATTTCTTAACTCCTATGTGGTTTTGGCGTGGCGACTTCAGCACCACTCCCACTGCATCAGGCTTTGTTTTTGCCTGCTACTGTCTCTTTAGTTTTACCTACACTGTTACGTTACGACTTCTCAACCTGCAGGAAGTCCAGCTCCACTGGCGTTTCACGCCCGAAGAAACTGACCATCACACGAACTTTGGTGCGTTCCATATCGATCTCAGAAACCACACCGCGGAAGTCGTTGAACGGTCCGTCGATAATGCGGACGCGCTCACCCTGCTTGAAGGTAACCTTGACCGTGGGCGACTCAGCTTCCATGCGCTTAACGATCTGTGCCACTTCTTCAGGTCGCAACGGAGTGGGGTTGTTCCCCATTCCCACGAAGCCTGTCACACCTGGTGTATTGCGCACCACGTACCAAGATTCTTCGGTGAGGACCAGGTTTACGAGTACATACCCCGGGAAGATATGGCGCTCCACCGTGCGGCGCTTGCCATCCTTCACCTCGATCTCTTCCTGTGTTGGAATGACCACATCGAAGATCATGTCTTTCATGCCCATCGTTTCAATACGCTGTTCAAGATTGTGGCGTACTTTGTTCTCATAACCTGAGTAACAATGGATCACAAACCACGCGGGTCCCTCAACAGTCGATTCAATGGGAGGAAGGTTCGAGGGAATCTTCGTTTCGGGTGCAGGAGCAGGCACAGGCGCCGGGGTGGAAGCGGAAACTTCCGAAGAAGCAGACTGCGCTTCGGAAGGGGCATCCATCGATTCCTGTTCAAATTGCTCTTGCGGTTCCGGTAAATCCATCACTGGGTTCCTCAATTCAAACGAGATCAGAGAATGATCAAGTCCATTAATTCTCCGGCGAGAAAATCAACACCGGCAAGGAAAAGACCAACAACAACCATCACCACCAAAACAAGTACGGTCAGGCGGCGCGCTTCGGGCCATGTGGGCCAACTGACTTTGCGCAATTCACCCACCGTTTCACGGTAGTAACGCTGGATGGCGTTTTCCTGTTTCTTGACTTTCTTTGCTTTCTCAGCCAAGGTTTTACTCCTTCAGTATTTTACGGCTAAAACGCCGCGGGGCGCGGCGTTGCCTTAGGCAGGCCAGGTAGGACTTGAACCCACAACCGCTCGTTTTGGAGACGAGAGCTCTGCCAATTGAGCCACTGGCCTAGGTATGTAGGGACTGGGTGACCCAGCCCCTACATAATTACTTAGTTTCGCGATGTACTGTGTGCTTCTTGCAGCGGTCACAGTACTTCTTTAATTCCATTCGATTCGGATCGTTACGGCGATTCTTTTCAGTGGTGTAGTTGCGTTCCTTGCAGTCGTTACACTGCATGGTGATCACCGGACGAACATCTTTCTTTTTGGAAGCCATTTTACTACCTTACTTTCAGTTTATTACGTTATTACGAAATGATTTTGGTGACGACACCAGCGCCGACGGTGAGACCGCCTTCACGAATGGCGAACTTCGAGCCCTGCTCTAACGCCACCGGCACGATGAGTTCCACCGTCAGGTTCACGTTGTCACCAGGCATCACCATTTCTACGCCTTCAGGAAGGGCAATGTCGCCCGTCACATCCATGGTGCGGATGTAGAATTGGGGACGATAGCCACTGAAGAACGCCTTGTGACGTCCGCCTTCTTCCTTCTTCAATACGTACACTTCGGCAAGGAACTTCTTGTGTGGGGTTACAGATCCGGGTTTTGCCAACACCTGT
>JBDKJK010000075.1:0-4650 GCA_039796675.1 Chloroflexota bacterium | reverse complement strand
TACTTGCCCCAGCCAGGGACGTTTGGCGCGATGCGGCGAAACCAAAACCGATTCGCCTGTGAGGGGATTGAAACGACGGTGCGGAGAGTCAAACATGTTTATTCAAACCTTGATATGGTTTCGAGTTGAATGGTCGTAAAAAAATCGCTCGGATGGGGGCTAAGCCCCCATCCGAGCAGGAGTTTTATTTTCGAACGAACTTCTTGCCAGTTGCGAGTTCAACGCTCTTGTATGCGCCGTCGTAGATGCCGATGCTTTTGTTCTTGACGATGCAATCGCAGAACATGGTCAGCAGGTCGTCGTAGTCGGTGAGCATATCGATGGCTTGCAGAGTCTGCGAAATGGTGCGGACTTCAACGGTGCTGTCGCCAATCTCTGCGCCACGGATGGCGCCCCACATTTCATGTCCGCCGACACGGGCGTTGAAAATTTTCGGAACGGGGTAGAAAGCGAGTTCGCTGGGTTTGGTAATCATCACATCCACGACGCGCATGAGGTAGTTGGTGGCATAGACAGCATGGAAAGTGTTGTCATGCAGGAAGACGTGCAATCCATGCGCGGGCTTCTTGCGGATGCTGTCAGTGAATTCGCGGGTATCTTCCCAGGTGAAGTGGGTTTGAATGAGGTCTTTGTATTCAGCCAACTCACCCTGCAACCATTCCCAATTATTTTTGTGATCGCCGAGGTTGACGAAGAGTGTGATCTTATCTTGCTTCACCAACGGAATGACATGTTCAACAATGGCTTTGAAGAGTTCACGCTGTGCGCCAGCCCCACCCATCGTCAATAGGAAGCGACGCGGTTCCTTGGCTTTCATGCGGCGCATACGATCATCGCAATCCGCTTCGATGTTCTCGACCAGTTCATGGTCGACGTGGTGACCGGTGAAGAAGAGTGCATCAGACGGAGTGGGTTTGAGAACTTTGCCTTTGTCGTCGAAGCCACGCATGACGCGGAAGCCATAGTAACCGGAAGGAGATTGAACCGCATGTTTCGCGCCTTCGGTGAGTTGGAACGCCATGGGCCAGTTATCGAACATCATGTCTACGACGTTGGTCATACCGCCCGCGACAGCGCCCATGCAGTTCCACATGTGCGAGGTGAGGATGGGCATGTCAGATGGAAGTGCACCATAGAGATTGTTGAAGAGCTCGCTCATCTTGAAGTCTTTGACTTCGGTTTTGAGGAAGCGCCAGGGCCAGGTGCTGGTCATGTAATTGAAGAGTTGGTCCAAGCCGGGAAGGGTTGGTTCGCCGGTGGTGAGCGATTCCCACACGTACTTATCAAACCATGGGTAACGCTGTGAGATGCGTGAATATTTGCTGTAGTTGGTGTTGCACCAGTTAATCACGTCGGTACTGATACCGGGAATGCCGAGCAGGTCGAGCCAGTAGGGAGTGAAGCCCATTGCCTTGGCGGCGGATACGCCCGCCATGGCGATGCGGTAGTGACCGAAGCCCATGCGGATGGTGCTAACGATCACGCCGTTCTTTTTGTCCACGGGCTGTCCGCTGCCATCACGGACGATGTTCTTGAGCCCGAAAATTTCCGAGCCGTAGGGATGGTCTTCGACAGTCAGATTGAATTTTTCGTTGGGGTCGTACTTGAATTTTTTAGCCAGCATATCCTTCCACGCATCGGCAGCGCGCGACTGGCGTTCTGTAATCGGGTTGCCGTAGACTTCGTAGCGGCCGTCTTTCTTTTGAAGCATGATGAAATCTCTCCTTGAGGATGAAAATGATTGCGAGTAAGGGGTGCCCGCTTATTTTTGAAACCGCCAGCCGGTCTTCGGCTGGCGGTCGTTTTTCTTTAATAATTATCCTTTTACACCGCTGCTTGCCACACTCTCTACGAAGAAACGCTGCCCAAGGATGAAAACGATCAACGGTGGGACGATGGCGATGGCTGCGCCCGCGAGGATCAAGTTGGGTGTATCGGAGGCACGTCCACGCAGTACGTTGAGAGCCAATGTTAGCACATGATTCTTCTCATTGCCAACATTGATAATGACTAGGGGCCAGATGAAAGAGTTCCAGGCGTATAGAAAGGTAAAGGTAGCTTGAGTGGACAGGGCGGGGATGGAAGCGGGGACGATGATGTCTGTCAATATTTGCAGGCGGGAGGCTCCGTCTAGCAAGGCGGCTTCTTCGATCTCCTTGGGGAAGGTGATGAAATGCTGGCGCATGAGGAAGGTGCCATAGGCGGTGAAGATCCACGGGATGATGAGCGCGGCGAGACGGTCTGTCCAACCAATCAGCACCATCAGTTGATAGAGCGGCACGATAAGCATGACGAAGGGAATCATGATGGTGCCAAGATAAAAGACGAAGACCGTATCGCGCCCGGGGAATTTCAGGCGGGCAAAGGCGTATCCGCCAAAGATAGATGTTGCCAACTGCCCCAATACCACCAAGACTGTGACGAGTGTAGTGTTGGTTAAAGCACGCCCGAGGTTGTTGAGCTCGATGACTTCGGTATAGTTTTCAGGATGCCCACCAAAGGTCTCAACCGGTTCGCTCAAACGGACGTTTTGATACACCTTGGTATCTGGATTTTGCGGGTCGACGAATTCACCCACCGTGGTCTGGCTGATAAGGATCATCGGCACGATCTGACCGTCAACATCCACATCAAAGAGTTTTACTTCCTCGCCATTGACCGTCACTTTTTGTTGATTCGTCGCGCCGCCGGTGGGTTTAACTTCGGTGAGATAGCGTTCCACGGTCGCATCGAGGTTGTCTGCTGGGGCATAAATACCAACTTTGATGTTGCTCTTGGCAAGCGCGTATTCCTTTTGAACACCATCGACATCCACGTAGTAGAGTGGAAGCGGTTCATCGTATCCCTCCACTTGAGTAGTAACAGTGTCACGCGGCAACATGCGTGGCGGATAACGGAAGGTGTCTGCAGGGATCTTGAAGGATGTAGACAACATATACAAGAACGGAAACAACATGATGAACGCAAAGAACGTCAGAATGAAGTAAACAAAAAATTTACTCAGGAACTGAACAACGCGATAGGATTGGATTTTCATGTCTGTCTCCTCCTAGTTCTCGTAGATGCTGGAGCGGCGCTGGCGTTGGAACTGAATCAACGTTAGACCGAAGATGACGATAAAGAGGACCCACGCAATGGCGGAGGCGTATCCCTGTTTGAAGTTTTGGAAGCCGCTGCGATATAGATACAAGACCAATGTGATGGTCGAGTTGTTCGGTCCTTCTGGCGGATTCATCAGGATGAAGACCTGCTCGAAGACTTGCATGGCTTGAATGGTGGTAGTGGATACAACGTAGAAGGTTGTTGGTGCCAACATGGGCAGGGTGATGCCCCAGAACTTATCCCAGGCTCCGGCTCCGTCGACGGTGGCGGCTTCGTACAACTCGCCGGGGATGTTCTGCAACCCCGCAAGGAAGAGCACTGTGTTGAAGCCCATCGTCTGCCAGGCGGCGATGATGATAATGGCAAGCAGGGCAGTGTTCTCGTCTGATACCCACTGGATCTTCGGATCGATCACAGCCGCATTGAAGAGGTTATTCCAGAACTCGATGCCTACTGTGATGAAGTAGTTGATATAGCCAATGGTCGCATTGTATAACCACTGCCAGACGAGGGAAATACCCACAACGGCTGCAATGCTCGGCATAAAGTAGATGGCACGGTAGAACTTCATCCCCGGCAATTTGCTATTGAGAATGTTCGACAAAAGCAAGGCGGGAATCACGCTCAAAGGAACAGCGAACAGCACATAGGTTAGGGTGTTGCGAAGCGCGAGCCAGAAAAATTTATCGGCGGCGGCAAATAAGATCCCCGTATTTCCAAAAGTGAATCGCCCAACTTCATCATAGACTTTGATATCTACGACTTCGCGAGCAAGCTGATCTGGAGATGAAAGGGTTGCAAACTTAATATTTAGCAGTTTGGCATAGTTTTCAAGACCGATCCATGTAGGCGGGCGGATGGCGTCTGAGTCTGTGAAGGAGAAATAAAAAGAAAGTAACAATGGACCAGCAAAGAAGATAAGAAACCCCAAAAGATTGGGAGAGAGAAATAGCCAGCCATTGATGATCTGCTCGTGCCCGGTCTTGACGTTGAGCGCTTGAGCAATCGTCGGGCGCGATATCGACCAGAGTGAGAGTCCCGTGATGATCAGCCCGGCAACTGCAATCAACCCATTCGGTTGAACAAGCTTGCCGAGGAAGTAGACCAGACCATTAACCGCATCCACCTGCCAAAGGAAGAGGATAAATCCGCCGAGCATGACCCAGCGGCTGACAATTTTGAGGCTGCTTTCAGAGGTAGTCTTTTTAGCGGGGAAATATTCTTCCAGCATGCCGAGGAAGTAGCCAAGGGCAGTAATGCCAAGATAGGGAATGCCTTTGCTGAAGGTCTCCCCCAGTGCATCGATACCGATGAAAAATTCGCCCGTGTTCAAGGCGAAGACAAAGCAGGCAACGAAACCAAGGTAATCGATCACCAGCGATGCCATGCGTCCGGCATGATTACGCTTCGATATTTGAAACACACCGAATGCGCTGAAGCCAGATAACAACGCTGCAACAACCGACAGCAGAATTTTCTGCCAAAGTGCCATCTCTGTTTGCCCGACCCATAACATGACCAAGGCGCCCGCCGCCACTAGAGCGAACA
>JBDKJK010000074.1:0-5173 GCA_039796675.1 Chloroflexota bacterium | reverse complement strand
TGTAGTTCACATAGAAATAGCCGTTTTGTTCATAGTTGGGATGAAATGCCAAGCCGAGCAAACCCATTTCATTGCCGCTGTCATCTACACGGTCGTCAATGTTCAGAAAAGGCTGGTCGAGTAATTGCCCATCTTTGACAATGCGGATCGCGCCGTATTTCTCGATGATGAACAACCGCCCAGAACCATCAAATGCAGATTGCAGGTCTACGGGGCGGGTTAAGCCGTCTGTGATGGGAACCCATGCAAAAGCATTTGGGTCGGGAAACTGGCTGACGTTTGCAGTAGGCGATTCGGTGGCAGGCTGCGGCTGGGGCTGAGATTCGGTTTGTGGGGCTGAAACAACTTCCGTTGGAGGAAGAGGCGTGGCTGTGGGTCCGGGAATGCCATTCCCTCCGCAAGCCAGTATGGTTAGCAATAAAGGGATGAGGAAACGTCGCATTTATTCTTTTACTTCGGTCGTCTCGCCATCTACCACGTCTTCGTTCGAGTCATTCGGCTTCATGTTGCCAGCCAGGGCTTTCATGTGTTCATCAACCACATCAGGCGGGCAAAGTTCGGTGAAGATGTAGGAGCCAAGCCAAAGAATGGCGGCATCATCGACCACGCCAATGACCGGCAAGACCACGTTCGGCGCAAGATCGGCTGGCATCAATAAATAGGCAAAGGCTCCCATGGGAACAAGTTTGGCAAGAAAGCTCACGCGTTTATCGCCGATGAGGCGAAAGATCAGCTTGAACTGATTCATGAGGTTCTTGACTACACCACCTTGCTGAGAGACGATAATATCGGAAGATTTTTTCTCATTCATGTTATTTCTCCTTTGAGTTATAGGTTCATTATATTCGGAATCGTCTTTTGAACCATTCACGGCTTGCACACAAGAATATATACGTATTTCGGGTGGATACGGTGCATATCTGCCAGAGATGACAAACGTCACCCAAAATGCGCGATGAAAGTTTGTATCATTTCACTAGATAGAGCATCAAACTAATATCACAATAAATTTGGAGGAACTTCCCATGGAAATGATCATAGACTTCCCCGGCGGGCAAAAGGTGGATGCCCACTTCCGCGGTCATACCGTACAAACCGACCAACCCAACGACGATACAGCCCCAATGCCGTTCGAGTTATTTCTGGCATCCATTGGCACGTGCGCAGGCATTTATGTTTTGGGCTTTTGCCGTCAGCGTGGTTTGCCCACCGAGGGCATTCGCATTGTTCAGCGAAATTACGCGAACCCCGCCACCGGGCTCATGGATAAGATCGACCTGGAAATTCAGGTGCCGGATTCCTTCCCTGAGCCATATCATGCAGCGCTCATCCGCACGGCAGAGTTGTGCAAGGTAAAGAAAACCCTCAAACATCCACCTGTTTTTGATGTAACTACAAAAGTTTTGGAATCAGCCTAACAAGCTTTCTTAGCCTGTATTCTCTTTATAGACCTTCCATAGCGGGCTCTATGGAAGTTCTATTTTTTAACCCAGTACACATCCAACTCACGTAAAATTAATGCATGCCTTTTCTAATCGATGGACATAACCTGATTCCCAAACTGGGATTACACCTCGACGAACCAGATGATGAATTGGAACTCGTGCGCCTCTTACAAGACTTTGCACGGATTCGGCGACAACAGGTCGAAGTCTACTTTGACGGCGCTCCCGCCGGGCAGGCTGGCATGCGGAAGCTGGGCAGAATCAAAGCTCATTTTGTGAGGCTGGGTCAATCTGCCGATGCCGCCATCCGCAAACGATTAGAGACGATGGGAAAAGAAGCAAAGAATTGGGTAGTGGTCTCATCAGATCATGAAGTGCAAAGTGCAGCAAAGATTCATCAGGCGGGTTTTATACGCTCAGAAGAGTTTGTAAGACAAATCAGATCTGCATTTACAACAGATACAAAAAAAATAAATGAAAGCCCAAACATCTCAGCACAAGAAGTGGCAGAGTGGATGAAGTTGTTCGATAAGAGGGATTAGTACTTATGTCTTATATGGAATTAATGCAATACGGATAAAAAAGGTGTATATTCTCTCCAACGACACCTGCCCTCCCTTTTACTGGTATTCTGGTGTCAGCCGCCGCTCTGCTCTGCATGTCCCCCCCATGCTGACAGGCGGCGGCACCTTTTTAAGCAAGCGTTATTTCTAATTGCACTTCGGTATGGGGGTTTATAATTTAAGCCATGCAAACCGTATTTACTTTTGTGCCTTCACAAAGTCATAAATTTCCCGATCACCCTGAACGCCCCGGCAGATTAGATGTGCTTGAGCCGCAGTTAAACTCTTTTGGTGCAGAGAAGCTCACTGCCATACGAGCCACAGAAGATGAAGTGGCTGGTGTTCATCCAACCTGGATGATCAGATCTATTCAAGAAGCTTGCAAGCAAGGACCCGGCGTCATTGACCATGCACCGACCTTTGTGACACAAACCTCGTACGAAGATGCGATGCTTGCCGCAGGTGGAGTGTTAACTTGTACGCGAGCCGTGATGAACGGGGATGCAACCAATGCGTTTGCCATCGTCCGACCGCCGGGGCATCATGCCGAGCCAGATCGCGCCATGGGGTTTTGTCTCTTTAGCAATATTGCCATTGCTGCACAAGACTTGCTTGCAAAAGGCATGAAACGTGTGATGGTCATCGACTATGATGCGCATCACGGCAACGGAACGCAAGCATGTTTGTTAAATGAACCTCGTGCGGGGTTTATTTCTACACATCAGTGGGGAATCTACCCCGGCACAGGCTGGCTGGAGGATGCTCCGCATGCGAAAGATCGAATTGTAAACGTGCCGCTTCCTGCATATGCAGGCGATGAAACCTTCTCAAGAATTGCAGATCAAATTTTCAAACCGATGGTGCAAGCCTTTCGCCCGGAGATGCTTTTGATCTCAGCTGGGTTTGATGCGCATTGGAATGACCCGATTACGTCGCTGGGGCTTTCCACCCGCGGGTTTTATAATATTTCAAAGAAACTGGTTGAACTTGCCGGAGAAGTTTGCGGCGGTAAGATCGTATTTGTATTGGAAGGCGGCTACGACCCGCACAACGTCGCTAACGGTGTGGGGGCAGTTTTCGATGCGCTGACCAGCCGTCCGTTAGGGAATGAGGCGGGTGATTCGTCTCTGTATAAAGAACCGGATTTCGAGTCGCGCTTGAATGAGATCCGAAAACGCCATGGTGTTTGAGCCGGTTTGATTTTTATCAAGGAGTTTTGAAATGCAAAAGAGAAGCAAAGGTGTTGTTCAACTGGAATGGGTCTGCCCTAATTGTGATGGGCGCAACCCCGGACCCGTAAAAACTTGCGAAAATTGCGGTGCCGCTCAGCCGGAGAATGTTCAGTTTCAACGCGCGGCGGAAGAAAAGCTGATCACCGATGAAAAGGTAGTGGCAGCGGCAAAAGCCGGGGCAGATATTCACTGCGGGTTTTGTGGCACACGCAACCCGGCAACGGCAACTACTTGTTCGCAATGCGGTGCGGATTTAAAGGAAGGCAAGTCACGTCTGGCTGGGCAGGTGTTGAAGGCGGCTCCGGCATTGCCGAAAGTTATTGCCTGCTCAAACTGCGGAACAGAAAACCCAGGCGCGGCTAAAACTTGTTCCAATTGTGGCGCGCCAATCAAAGCGCCTGCGCCTGCCCCCGTAGCGGCAGCTGCACAAGCGCGAGTGGTTCCTAGCGCCCAACCCAAAGCAAAGCCGTTCAATTGGCTGGTTGCCGGTGGCATTGGCGGATTCTTGTTGTTGTGTTGTATTGCCATTTTTGTTTTGTTCGTGTTCCCCTCGCGTTCTGTAGAAGGGACAGTCTCCAGTGTATATTGGCAAACTTCCGTTCCGGTGCAAGAAGTGCAAGCAGTGGATTATTCCAATGAACGCGGAAGCCCTCCCTCGGATGCGTACAACGTCTCCTGCCGTACAGAGAGCGAAGAAATCTGCGAAGATAAAACTGTCGATCAGGGCAACGGGTTTGCAGAAGTGGTCACAGAGTGCCGCACCGTCTCAGAACAGTATTGCAGTTACACAGTTGATGAATGGAAAACGATCCAAACCTACGAGTTGGATGGTGTTGACCTCTTCCCTGTATATTCAGACCCAAACCTTGCAAGCGATCAGCGTGTCGGCTCGAATTCCACCAAGTTGGTGGTGTATTTCGATACTTCTGACGGACAAGAAACCTACTCGCCAAAATCTGTGGATGAGTTTCAACAATTCCAACCGGGCAGTGTCTGGACCTTGCACATGAATGCTGTGGGCGGAATCTTGAGTGTAGAACGATAAGATAGACCTCATCAAAAGAGACTTCTGAGACGCAGGGGTCTCTTTTGATTCTGACAGAGCGTATAATCATCTCATGACAAAAGCAATTGCGATCATTGGCGGTGGACCCGCTGGTTTAATGGCAGCCGAAATCCTCAGTGCCCAAGGGCTTGAAGTGGATGTGTATGATGCCATGCCATCTTTAGGGCGTAAATTTTTAATGGCAGGCAAAAGCGGGCTGAACATCACACACTCCGAACCGTTCGAGAAATTCGTTGCGCGTTACGGCAAGCATAAAACTCATGTTGGTAAATGGCTGTTGGGTTTCTC
This sequence comes from Chloroflexota bacterium, assembly GCA_039796675.1. Lineage (GTDB taxonomy): Bacteria > Chloroflexota > Anaerolineae > Anaerolineales > Villigracilaceae > Villigracilis. The sequence goes on along the minus strand of JBDKJK010000074.1, from coordinate 579 downwards.
GCCCGATCATCTGCGCGAATGGGCACGTGGGCTAGGTGTGGAAACTTTTGTAGGCACTTCAGGGCGGGTATTCCCTATAGGGATGAAAGCCAGTCCGCTGCTTAGGGCGTGGATCAACAGACTCAGCGCCTCTGGCGTGACCTTTCACCTGCGCCACAAATTGATCGGGTTGCACGCTGATAGGTCTCTACACTTCATCACACCCAATGGCGATGTGACCGTGAAAGCCGATGTTGTCATCCTCGCTCTCGGCGGCGGCAGTTGGCGCAGACTCGGCTCGGACGGGGCATGGGTCGATTGGCTGAGTCAGGCTGGGGTTAAGGTCGAGCCGTTGCGTCCGTCCAATTGCGGGTTCGATGTGGCATGGAGTGAGGTCTTCAAAGAAAAGTTTGATGGGCATCCGATCAAGTCGGTGGTTCTATCGGTTAGCGAATTTCGTCAGCAAGGCGAATTTATTGTGACGAAGGAAGGCGTGGAAGGCGGGTTGATCTATTCCGCGTCGGCGCCATTGCGTGATGAGATCGCAAAGAATGGAAAAGCTGTGATGCAGCTTGACCTTGCACCCGATAAAACGGAAGC
>JBDKJK010000073.1:0-2525 GCA_039796675.1 Chloroflexota bacterium | reverse complement strand
CAAAGATGCTGACGACGACCAGCGCCCACAGCCAGACTTGCAGGAATTTTTTAGTAGAAACCATTTCCATGAAACGAACTACTCAACTATTCGACTTCTCAACTGATTTTTTCTCATTCATCGCCTCCAGAATGGACGGCAGGAAGAACGCCCCCGGCAGGCTGGTGAGGATGAACAACAAACGGGTAAGCAATGCAATCGTTGCACTTTCCGAAGAGGTCAAGCCGCCCAATTGAATGAGCAGGAAGGTCATCGAAAGTTCCTGCACGCCCAAGCCGTTGATCGAGATCGGAATGAGCGTGACGAAATACGTCAGGGTATACATTCCGGCGACGAGCCAGAATGAAACGTGATGGTCAATGCCTTGCAGTAAAAGATAAATGGCAAGATAAATGAACGCTTGATTTCCCAATGTAAGTAGCAATGAACCGAATAAAGTCATCGGCTGTTTCAGCCAGATGGAAAGTGAAGCGAAGGTGCGCCTGACAAAGTCGACACCTTTTTGGAAGAACGCAGCAAGAGTAATGGATTGTGCCGCGCCGTTTCCCAGCGCGAATGCAGGAAGCAAGCCCAAAGGCAGAGCCAATGCCATACCCACCATTCCGATCAAACGGTCTGCCACGAGCGAGGCAAAACAGACAGCACGGTCATAACCTAATTGCATCGCGCCGCCCAGGCGCACAACATCCCCACCGATGGTGGTTGGTAAAAAGTTTGATGAAAAATTTCCGGTAAAGGTCAACATGGTAGCGCGCATGAATGTCATCTGAACCCCCGCAGACCTCAACAAAATATACCAGCGCGCCACTGCAAACAAACGCGAGATTAAAAGCGCAACGATTGCCAGCAAAAAGTATCCAAGGTCAACACGCCGCAATGCAGAGAATAATTCGCCGTCCCCTTCTTCCTGAATCAAAACCAACAGCAAGACCAGCGCCAAGACGCTTCCAAATCCGCGGATCGCCATCTGGCGGTTTTCACGCAGCCACTTAGTCATCTTCTTTAAGATTTATCTTTGTCCGCACAACGTATGTCGGCTTGCGCTGAGACTCGTGATACGTGCGCACCAGCAGCTCCGCGATCAAACCCATCAGCAAAGATTGAAAGCCAAGAATAAAGAACATCACGCTGGTTTGAAAGAGCGGCGAACCTGTTACCCCCACAAGGAAAAAGATACGCCGAAAGAATAGGTACGCCATGATCAAAGCACTGATGATCATCAACCCACCGCCCGCGCCGCCGAAAAGATAAATAGGTTTGGATGCAAAACTAACCAGGAACTTGACCGTGAACAAATCGAGGATGACTTTCGCGGTTCTCTCCAGCCCGTACTTGGTCTTGCCAAACCTGCGGGGGTGGTGGTTGACGACGACTTCAGTAATGCGTGCCCCAACCGAATTGGCAAAGACAGGAATGAATCGATGCATCTCGCCATACAGACGGAAACCTTCCAAGACAGGACGGCGATACGCTTTGAGCGTGCAACCATAATCATGAAGCTGCACGCCAGTGACATACGAAATCAGCCGGTTTGCCAACATGGAAGGGAAATTACGTGTGACGGCATTGTCCTTGCGGTTTTTTCGCCATCCGCTCACAAGATCATAGCCTTCATCTAGCTTGCTCAACAACAAGGGAATATCTGCCGGGTCGTTTTGCATATCGGCATCGAGCAGCACAATGATATCGCCCTGCGAATAATCGATTCCGGCGGCAATGGCAGCGGTCTGCCCAAAGTTGCGGCGAAATGAAACAACCCTCACATGTTCGGGGTCCTTTTGAGCGTATGGCTCCAACACAGAGAGGCTCTTGTCCCGACTGCCATCGTCTACGAAAATGACTTCCCAGGTCTTGTTGAGTGAAGGCATCGTTTTGTAGATTGCCTCAAAAAGCATGTGGAGGTTATCCTGTTCGTTATAAACAGGAATAATGAGAGAGATGTTCATGGTAGTCTTTGAAATATCCTTAATTCTGCACCTTCTTCACATGAAGGGGAAGCAGTAGGTTTGGCAAATTCCTGGAATTCCTGCACAGTTAGAAACTCTTTCCAGTTGTTATAACGTTTTGCTTCTATGATAAAAATATCGGCTTCAGCTCGCCAGCGTGCATCCAGTTCGGCGTTCCAATGGCTGAAATAGTACAGTTCATCAGGGTCACCGCCAATGTGGAAGGTGTAGCCGTCATTGATCTGCGGCGGAAAAATGCGAGCCTGCGGCACATACACCATTGGGGTATAAGCATTACCGCCATCCCAATATACCAGACTATCCGGCGGGATGATTGAAGCAAGATACGCACCCAGCTCTTCATGATCGCGGATGATGTCTGTCTGGCAATCACGTCTACTTTCGCCGAGATGTAGAACGGGGGAGAGAATCAGCCCTATGACGAGAAATGAATTGGCGAGGACGAGCGTGTAATTGGTCTTCTGATTGCGCTTCCAAAGAAAAAATGCCAACAGCAAAACACTCAAGCCGATGATAAAACCGAGCACGGAGCTGATCCAGCGCCGCACTTGTGGGAGC
>JBDKJK010000072.1:0-5592 GCA_039796675.1 Chloroflexota bacterium | reverse complement strand
AAATCAACTCCGAAGCCAATTTATATTGGTTTTGGTAGTATGGGAAACCCTGCAAAAAATCTGGATACAGCAAATATTATTCTTGAAACCATCGCACGGACAGGCGTGAGAGCCGTTCTTTCCGCCGGATGGAGCGGATTAGGGGCTGACCGTCGATTGCCGGAGAATGTATTCCTTATCAAAGATACTCCTCATCGCTGGTTATTTCCGCAAATGACTGTCATTGTGCATCACGGCGGGGCTGGGACAACCGGAGCTGCATTAAGCGCCGGGGTGCCCAGTTTGGTCATTCCACATTTTGGGGATCAGTATTATTGGGGCAGGCGCGTCTCTGAACTCGGCGTAGGACCTGAACCAATTATGCGGAAAAAACTTACCGCCAAAAATTTCACCAAAGCGATTTCTATTGTATTAAATGATTCAGGAATGCGTGAACGGGCAAGCCGTTTGGGTGCAATCCTTACTGCAGAAAATGGAGTGAGTCAGGCGGTGCAGGTAATTCAACAGCATATTTAATAAGATACAAAAATCTTCAGCGGCTCATATCGTTTGAGATATTGGCGAAGCAAGTGTGTAATTAATCGGCTTGGCATTGTCTGAGGCGCTACTTATTATCGTCATAAAAAATGCATACTGTCAAAACAGCTAGAACAAGTATCACTATAATAACGTACAACAAATAGTAGAAGCATAAAGTTACATCTAAGGTGGGAGGTGTAGCTACATAGATGGTTTCAAAAGTAAACCGTAATGAATGAGGTCCCATCATGACGCCCCCCTGGTATCACAAAACAACCCTGTATCAGATCTACCCACGCTCGTTCAAAGATAGCAACGGCGATGGCATCGGCGACCTGCAAGGCATCATCCAAAGACTCGATCATCTGCACGATCTGGGCTTTGAGTCGATCTGGATCTCTCCATTCTTCTCATCCCCGCAAGCGGATTTTGGGTACGATGTTTCTGATTTCTTGAGCATCTCACCAGATTTTGGTAGCATGGAAGATACGCTGCAGCTTATTGATGAAATTCATAAGCGCGGGATGAAGATCATCTTTGACCTGATCCTCAACCATACATCCGATCAACACGCTTGGTTTTTAGAGTCGCGCTCTTCAAGCAACAACCCCAAGGCAGATTGGTATCTCTGGCGTGACAAGCCCAACAATTGGCAAAGCATGACTGGCGGTAGCGGATGGCATTACGCCAAAGAACGCGGACAATACTTTTGGGCGAGCTTCCTGCCCTTTCAACCAGATCTGAACTGGCGCAACCCGGAAGTCAAAAAAGCCATGTTCGACATTACCCGCTTCTGGCTCGGCAAAGGTGTGGATGGTTTTCGGCTGGATATTTTCAATACAATCTACAAAGACGCAGATTTCCGCAACAATCCATTCACCTTCAAACTCACACCAACCCCCAATGATCCATCGGGATACTTTCAAAAGATGAAATACTCGCAAGACCAGCCAGAAAGCATGGAACTCGCGAAAGAATTCAGGCAGGTCTGCGAAGAGTTTGGCGAAAAGTTAAGCGTAGGTGAAGTTCAGGCAAAAAGAGAGATCGTCCGCAAATTCGAGGGCGAAGAAAAAAATGATGGGCTGGCGCTTGCCTTTGATTTTGAAATGCTCGAATTCAAATTTACAGCAGAGTTTTTTCGAAACATCATCAGCGACATCGAAAAAAATTTTCCTCCACCCTTCATGCCGGTCTACGTTTTTAGCAACCTCGATAAACGCAGAAGTATGGACCGGCTTGGGAATGATGTGCGCAAAGCAAAACTGCTCCACACGCTGCAACTAACCGTGCGCGGTGTGCCTTGCATGTATTACGGCGAAGAGATCGGCATGACCAATCTCAAGCTTCCCTTCGCAACCGCACTTGACCCCATTCCGCATAAATACACTTTCGCACCGCGATTTATCTTTGATGCTCTCAACGTCACAGTTAATCGTGATGAAGTCCGCACACCGATGCAATGGGATGGGACGAAGAATGCCGGGTTTTCAAACTCTGAAAAGACCTGGTTGCCGGTTCATCCTAATTATTCAACAGTCAATGTAGAAGCACAATATAAAGACTCCAATTCCCTGCTCTCCACTCTTCGCGTCTTGTTAAAACTTCGCAAGAATGAAAAGAGCTTACATGAAGGTTCACTTGAACTCATGCAAAACCTGCCCGATGGAATTCTGGGATACAACAGAGTGTTCGAAAATCAAAAGGTTGCCATTTTGCTAAACTTTAAGAATCAACCTCAACAATTCACCCGCCCAAATTATGCTTCATCAACAATTCTCCTCCGTCTTTCGCAAGCCGACAAAATCAAAGACGGAACGATTCACCTCGGCGGATATGGCGGAATTATTTTGAAGTTGGAAAACTAAAGGAATTTTTTATGAAATTCACAGATGGATACTGGCAGATACGCAAAGGGATGACTCCCCATTACGCGGCTCAAGTGCATGACCTGGAAACGGATTCAGCTTCGGTGACCGTATACGCCCCGACAAAAAAACTGCAAGGACGCGGTGACACTCTCAACCTGCCCATGCTCACCGTCCGCTTTTCTTCGCCAATGGAAAATATCATCCGCGTGAAGATCGTGCATCACAAAGGGGCGAAACCTGCCAAACCTGAATTTACTTTGCATGAACAGCCAAGTGATGTGAAGATCACAAACGATGAAAGCTTTATCTCCCTCACCAGCGGACACTTAACGGCACGCATCCACACAGGCGAAGACTGGCTGGTGGAATTCCTTGGTGAAAGTAAAGTCCTCACCTCCAGCGGGTGGCGGGCAGTTGGCTTCGTGGATACACCTGATGGAAGGTTCATCCACGAACAACTGAGTCTCGGAGTCGGCGAAACGGTATACGGACTTGGCGAACGCTTTACCTCGTTTATTAAGAATGGTCAGGTCGTGGATATTTGGAATGAAGATGGCGGCACGAGCAGCGAACAGGCGTACAAGAACATTCCCTTCTACCTCACCAATCGCGGATATGGTGTTTTCATCAACCAGCCCGATAAAGTATCGTTTGAGATTGCTTCTGAAAAAGTGGAGCGAGTGCAATTCAGCATCCCCGGCGAGACGTTGGAATATTTCATCATCTATGGTCCAACACCCAAAGAGATATTGGAACGCTACACCGCACTAACGGGTCGCCCTGCCCTACCGCCCGCATGGTCCTTCGGCTTATGGCTTTCCACCTCGTTCACGACCAAGTACGACGAAGTCACCGTCACCGGCTTCATCGATGAAATGGCAAAGCGAGACATTCCTCTGCACGTCTTCCACTTTGATTGCTTTTGGATGAAAGAATTTAACTGGACCGACCTGCAATGGGACTCGCGCTTCTTCCCCGACCCAGCCGGGATGCTAAGCCGATTAAAGAGTCGCGGCTTGCGCATCTGCGTTTGGATCAACCCCTATATCGCGCAACGCTCGATCTTGTTTGACGAAGCCTCACAAGGCGGCTACCTACTACGCAAACCGAACGGAGACGTTTGGCAAACGGATCTATGGCAGGCAGGCATGGGCATTGTCGATTTCACCAACCCTGAAGCCTGCATTTGGTTCGCCGAAAAATTACGCGCCTTATTGCACATGGGCGTGGACACCTTCAAGACTGACTTCGGCGAGCGTATTCCCACCGATGTTATTTATCACGACGGTTCTGACCCGTTCAAGATGCACAACTATTACACTCACTTGTATAACAAAACCGTCTTTGATCTATTAGTAGAAGAACGCGGCGAAGGTGACGCATTGGTCTTTGCGCGGTCTGCCACAGCAGGCGGCGGACAATTCCCAGTGCATTGGGGCGGCGACTGTACAGCCACGTTTGAGTCTATGGCAGAAAGCCTGCGTGGCGGACTTTCTCTCGGCTTATCTGGTTTCGGTTTTTGGAGTCATGACATTGGCGGCTTCGAACAAACTGCCAGCGCCGATGTCTACAAACGTTGGGCAGCATTTGGTCTGCTTTCTTCGCACAGCCGTTTGCATGGCAGTTCTTCATATCGTGTGCCGTGGAATTACGATGAAGAAGCCGTGCAGGTCTTATCCAAATTCACGAAACTTAAGTGCAGCCTGATGCCCTATCTATTTCACACGGCAATGCAGGCACATGAACATGGAACTCCCATGCTGCGTGCGATGATGATGGAATTCCCAGAAGACCCCGCCTGCACATCGCTTGACCTACAATACATGCTCGGTGATGCTCTGCTCGTAGCGCCCATCTTCACGCATGATGGTAACGTCAGTTATTACATCCCGGCTGGGCGTTGGACAAACCTTTTAAGTGGCGAACAGGCTGAAGGTCCAGTGTGGAGGCGAGAGAATCACGATTTCTTAAGCCTGCCGTTATTGGTGCGTCCTAATACGGTCATCCCGATTGGCGCTCATAGTGATAAGCCCGATTATGATTACAGCGAAAATATCACATTGCACATCTTTGAATTGGAAGAGAGTCAACAGATAAAGGTTGAAATTCCGAATCTACGCGGGCAAGTTGAAACAGTTTTTGAAGTGACACGCATGAAAAATATTATTCACATCCAAAGGCGCGGACCCGCAAAAGCTTGGGCAGTATCGATAGCTGGATTAGTTACACAAGTTTCTTCTGAAATTAAAGAATTCAAGATCGAAATTTAATAAAAAAATGGCGACCTGTTGGTCGCCATTTTTTTATTTCACTTTTTCTTCCACAACCTTTGAAAGTTTGCCCAGCGCCTCTTTGACATCACCAGCGAGGCTGCCCTGAGCAAGATTCGGGCGCCCGCCTCCCTTCCCGCCGATGCCTGTGATCAAATCCCCAGCCTTAACTCCCCGTTTGACCGTGTCTTCGGTTACGGTGGCAATGACCGTGTTGCCCGAGACGAAGACCGCCGCGCCATTCTTGGGATATTTCTCGCGGAACTTATCTGCCAGCGAGCGGAGCGTGTCCACGTCGGCATTCGAGATTTCCACGCCCAGGACGTTGACATCTTTAATAGTTTGAACGTTGGCAAGTTGCAGGTCGAAAGCTGAAAGAGCTGTTTGTGTGCGCAGGGTGGCGAGTTCCTTTTTGAGTTCAGAAACTTCATCCTGCAAGGCATCTACACGAGCGGGAACTTCATCAACAGAAGTTTTGAGTGAACCCGCAGTTTGTTTCAAGGTCTTGAAGCGTTTTTGAATCAGCTCATACGCGCCACGACCCGTCACTGCTTCAATACGGCGCACACCTGCCGCCGCCGAACTCTCACTGACGATGATGAATGCGCCTACGTCGGAGGTGCGTTCGAGGTGGGTACCACCGCACAATTCGTAGGAGTATTTATCTTTCTCATCTTCCATGATCGAAATCGTGCGGACGACTTCGCCGTATTTTTCGCCGAAGAGCGCCATCGCGCCTTCCTTCTTGGCTTCGTCGAGCGATTTGGTCACTTTGACCACGGGCATATCCATTGCCACGGCTTCGTTGACCATTTTCTCAACGCGTTCGATCTGGTCGGGGGTCATGGCTTCGGGGTGGTTGAAGTCAAAGCGCAGATGGGTTGGAGATACGAGTGAACCTGCCTGTTTGGCCTGATCGCTCAACACTTCATGCA
>JBDKJK010000071.1:0-6383 GCA_039796675.1 Chloroflexota bacterium | reverse complement strand
TAACCTGACCGATGATCGCGGCTTGTTCGTCGCGGGTCAAGGTTGCCTTGTCCTGGAGAGCCACAGCCTCGGAGGAGTTGGCGATGACGAAGGTGCCATCGGCGATCTTGGGCTGGAGGACGTTCCAAGCGCCTTCGAAGAAGAGGAAAGCGTTGTTGTCGGAAGCAGCACCGGCATACAGGTAAAGCGGCAAGCCGGTACCGGAGGCATTGTCGACCAGGTATTGAGCCTGAGCAGCGCCGACGGAAATGCTGTCAAAGGTGACATAGAAGTCAACCGCATCTGTATCGCGGATGAGGCGGTCGTAGGAAATGACCTTCACGCCAGCTTCGCGAGCAACTTCAGCAGCGGCAGCGGCGGCGGCACCATCTTGCGGGGTGAGGATGATGACTTTGACGCCGTTGGCGATGAGGGCTTCAACATTGGCTTTTTCCTTAGCGGAATCACCCTGGCTGAAGAGGATCTCAACATCGTAACCAGCAGCGGTCAGGGCTTCCTGGAAGCGGGCTTCGTCCTGCACCCAGCGGGGTTCATCTTTGGTCGGCAGAACGATACCGACAGCAAGTTTATCTTCGCCAGAGTCGGCAGCGGGTGTGCCGCAGGCAGCCAACACCATGGAGGCGACTACCAGAAAGCTCAGCAAAAAGAGCAAATTCTTTTTCATTCTCTAATTCTCCTTAGAAATTTTCAAGTACTATTTTTTATTACGAGGTATTAGAACAGATCTTTTTGCGCGGGGTAATCACCTCCTTTATAGTGATTATCGAATGGCTACTTCAGTTTCCACATCAAAGATATGGAACTTGTCCATGTCAAAGATAACTTGCACATCATCGCCAACGCGTTTCTTGGAGCGTGGGTCAACACGTGCAATGAAAGTGTTTTTTCCACTAACGAGGTACAGGAAGGTTTCGTTACCCATTAATTCGGTAACGTCCACTTTAGCTGAGACCTTCTCGCCGTGAATGTTGACCGGCGCGAATTCGGGATCGTGAATGTTTTCAGGGCGAATACCAAAGACGACCTTCTTGCCATCCATGTTCTTATAAGGACCAGCAAGAGCCTCAGGTACAGAAACCTTGAAGTCATCGGTTTCAACAGTCACCTTGCCGCCATTGACAGATAGTTTGGCTGAGAAGAAATTCATCGAAGGCGAACCAATGAACCCAGCAACAAACAGATTGGCAGGGCGGTCATACAACACCTGCGGAGTATCTAACTGCTGCAGAATGCCCTTGTTCATCACAGCAATGCGCGATGCCATGGTCATGGCTTCGGTTTGATCGTGGGTCACGTAGATGAAGGTGGTCTGTAAGCGCTGGTGAAGCTTGCTGATCTCGGCGCGCATCTGAACGCGTAATTTCGCATCGAGGTTGGAGAGCGGTTCATCGAAGAGGAAGACTTTCGGTTCGCGGACGATAGCACGACCCACCGCCACACGCTGGCGCTGACCACCGGAAAGCTGGCGCGGTTTGCGATCGAGCAAATGTTTGATGTCGAGGATTTCAGCCGCTTCATCCACACGACGTTTGATTTCATCTTTTGGCGTTTTGCGAAGTTTCAAACCAAACGCCATATTGTCGTACACCGACATATGCGGATACAACGCATAAGACTGGAACACCATGGCAATATCGCGATCCTTCGGGGCAACGTCGTTCACCACGCGGTCACTAATCTTGATCTCACCAGAAGTGATCTCTTCCAATCCAGCCAGCATGCGCAGAGCAGTGGTCTTGCCGCAGCCAGAAGGTCCAACGAGCACGAGGAATTCCTTGTCCTCAACGGTGAAGTTGAGGTTTTTGATGACTTCTACATCACCAAAACTCTTTACTACATTGTCGTACGTTACGTTTGCCATGATATTTTTCTCCAGTCTGAAAGAATATAGTGACTTGATTATAATCTCAAGGACGCAATTGCCCTATACTTTTGGTTAAAGAGATAGTTGTATGGCTAAACAAAATCGCTCATGCGGGCAGTTTTACCCGATTCGGCAGAGGCGAGCAGAGCAAGAATAGTGGCAATGTTGGTGCGGCTATCCGCCAGCGATACACGAGACGGGGTTCCATTCAATACGGCGTCACACATATCGTCTACCTCTCCGAGGTAGAGTTCCTGCCCCTTTATTTTCAGGGTCTCCCGAGAGTCTTTCTTCAAAAGGTAAATTTCATTTTTCAAGCCCGGCTTAAACGGATTAGGGATGCTGATCGTTCCTTCTGTTCCTACAATTTCTATGGAAGAACGGAAGCGAGAATTGAACCCGCAATCGAACTGCATTTGGATTCCACTCCCAAAACGCATCTGCCCATAGAAAGACTCGTCGCATCCACCCGTACCTGTAACCTGCCAGCCAAACACTTCAGCCGGTTCTTCGCCGACGATTGCCCGCGCATACGAAATCGGGTAACAGCCTACATCCCAGATGCTGCCGCCGCCAAATTCCTTCACCATGCGGATATCCCCTTCGCGTGTTAGTGTAAATGTGAAAGCACCTTTGAGCAGTTGAAGTTTTCCGATCGTGCCGCCATCTACCAATTCTTTTACCTTCAAGGTTTGAGCATGATGCCTGTACATGAAAGCTTCTGCTGCAACTTTGCCTGTTTGTTTTGAAGCAGCGATGATGTCATCTACTTCTTTAACCGTCAGAGCGAGCGGTTTCTCGCAGAGGACATGTTTCCCAGCGTGCAGGGCTTTGATCGTCCATTCGGCGTGTAAGTGGTTGGGCAGTGAGTTGTAGATAATGTCGATTTCTGGGTCGGCGAGCATGGCTTCGTAACTGCCATAAGCCTTCGGAATGTCCCACTCGCGAGTGTAGGCTTCGGCGGTGGCTTGGCTCCTCGAGGCGGCACCCAGCAAGCGGGTCCGTTTGGAGGCGCGCAGGGGTTTGATCAAGGCTCGGTTGATGCGGGCTGTCGAAAGGAGTCCCCAATTCAGTATCTTGTTCATTGTGTTTTCCTTTTTTGAAAAATAAAAAGAGACAGGCTTGAGAAACCTGTCTCTTTTTCAGCGTGAGGGATTACTTGCTGGTATTGCGGGTGGCTACATCGAAGATCACAGCAGCAGCCAGCACAGCTCCGCGAACCATGTATTGATATGAGATGCCAATGCCCATCAAGTTCATGCCGCTGGTGAGAGATGTCATCACGAGTGCGCCGATGATGGAGCCGATCACTTTGCCAACACCGCCTGCGGCAGAAACACCGCCTACGTATGCGGCGGCGATGGCATCCAGCTCAAAGAGATTCCCTGCGGTGGTGGTAGCGGATTGAAGGCGGGAGGCAAATAAAACTCCTGAAAGAGCCGAGAGCATCCCCATTGAACCAAAGACAACGTAGATCAGGCGTTTCACGCTAATACCGCTCAATTCGGCTGCATCGGGGTTGCCGCCGATGGCATAGATATGCCTGCCAAGAACAGTTTGCGACATGACAAAATGATAGATCAGGGTGACAACTATGACGACGACGGCTGTCCATGAAAGACCTTGATAGCCAGCCAGAATCCAAGTGATTGCGCCGATGACCGCTGAAACAAAGACCAGTTTTATCGCAAACATTTCGACGGGCAGGGTTTCAAAGCCGTATGATTGTTTCTTCCTGCGTTCATTGAATTCGCTGAAGATCATCAGGGTGATGGCTACAATGCCCAGGATCAGAGTTAATTTGTGGATGCCGGGAAGAATGCCTACATCTGGAATATCGGGGACGAATCCATTGCCGATGGCGTTGAAGGCTTCATTGGAAATAATGATCGTGCCGGTACTTTCTGTGACAACTAGGATCGCGCCGCGATAGATTAGCCAGCCTGTCAGTGAGGCAACGAACGAAGGGATCTTCATCTGTGCGACGAGGAATGCTGTGATCAAACCTGCAACAACACCAAGCGCAAGTGTTAGCGGGATGACAATATACACTGGCAGGCTCATGCCTGCCGCAACGACTTTGGGGTCTGCCATGGCGATGGCTGCAATGGCGCCGAGGAAGCCAGCAAGAAACCCTACAGATAGGTCAATATGACGAATGATAATGACAAGTGTCATGCCGATTGCCAGCACGGCGATATACCCGGTCTGGTTAACCAGGTTGACGATGTTTCTCGACGAGATAAAGGTACCTTCTGTCATGATGGTGAAATAGACCATGATCGCGAAAAGCGCGATGTACATGCCATATTCACGGATGTTTTGCTGTAAAAGTTTTCGTGCGGTGCTGAAAAAGTTCATATCGGTATTCTCCTAGTTCGTTGCCAAATGCATGATCTTTTCTTGTGTGGCTTCCTGGGCAGATAGTTCCCCTGCTATTTTTCCGGAGGCTACGATATATATTCTGTCGCTCATTCCCAGCACTTCAGGGAGTTCTGATGAGATCATAATAATGCTCAATCCCTTTTGAACGAGGTCGCGCATAATTGTGTAGATCTCATACTTTGCGCCTACATCAATGCCGCGAGTTGGCTCATCGAGAATGAGGATATTTGGCTTGGCAAACAACCATTTGCCAAGGCTTACCTTTTGTTGATTTCCGCCGCTTAAGTTTGAAACTTTTTGCTCAACGGTGGGAGTTTTGATATTCAGGTCAGTCTTATATTTGTTGGCAATCTGAATTTCTGCATTGTGATCTACAACGAAGCGAGAAGTTAGTTCTTTGAGGTTTGCGATGGTGATATTCTGCTTAACATCTTGGATGAGAATCAAGCCGTTGCCTTTGCGATCTTCTGAAACATAAGCCAAACCTGTTTGGATCGCTTCTTCGGGATGAATGAAATTGCGTTTCTCTCCCTGGATATACAAGTCGCCATGGAGTTGGTACTTTGCCGGGTTACCAAAAATACTGAGCGCCAGTTCGGTTCGACCTGAACCGATCAAACCAGCAAGCCCAACGATCTCTCCGCGATTGACTTTAATATTTACATCTTTTAGTATATCTCTGCCGAGGGCGGGGTTTCTTGCATTCCAATTTCGAACCTCAAGAACAACTTCTTGAGAAGGCGAATGTTTTTTTGGCGGATAGATATTATTGATCTCACGTCCTACCATGTTCTTGATCAGAACATTTTCAGCAACTTCGCCCTTTGCTGTACTAAGCGTGCAAATGGTTTTCCCGTCCCTTAAGACGGTCACTGTATCTGCGATCGAGATCACTTCTTTTAGTTTGTGGCTGATCATGATGCTGGTGACCCCCTGGTCTTTCAGATCACGTAACAACTGCAATAAGTTCTCGCTATCTTTTTCATTAAGGGAAGAGGTGGGTTCATCTAAAATAAGCAATTTGACATTTTTGCTCAATGCCTTTGCAATTTCGACTAATTGTTGTTTCCCAATTCCCAAGTCTTTAACTTTGGTTGCTGAGTTAATATCCAGCTTTACTTTTTGGAGCATTTCCCCGGCTTGCTTGATGGTTTCGTTCCAATCTACGACATTGTTCTTTTTAATTTCATGACCAAGGAAGATATTTTCGTAAACGGTCATTTCAGGGATTAGAGCTAGTTCCTGATAAATGATAGCAATTCCAGCTTTTTCACTATCGCTAATATTACGAAATTGCTGTTGATTTCCATTTAGGAGAACGTCTCCACTATAAACCCCAAAAGGATAAACACCACTTAAAACTTTCATCAGGGTCGATTTCCCAGCACCGTTTTCCCCAACCAGGCAGTGAATTTCACCCTTTGTTACAGTAAAACTGACGTTATCTAGAGCTTTAACTCCAGGGAATTCCTTGGAGATATTTTTCATTTCCAATATTGGAGCATTCATTTTAACTCCTGCCGGTTTGCCATAATTGTATGGCACGATTATACAGGAATAGTGATGAAAATTAAAGCCCCATCACTATTCCTGCGTTACTTATTGCTTATACAACTTACGGAAGACCGGTGAAGTCACTGGCAGAGTAATAGCCAGAGTCGATCAAAGCGGACTTGACATTGTCCTTATCCACGGTAATGACGATAGTGGGGTTGGCGGGAACGTCAACAGCGCCGTTGTTGTAGCTATTGGTGGCTTCAGGGGTGCCGCCTTCGAGGAAGGTGGTGGCAGCCTTGATGGCATCGTCAACGAGGGTGCGGACGTCCTTGAACACGGTCATGGACTGCTTGCCATCGATGATGTACTGGACGGAAGCCTTTTCAGCATCCTGACCGGTCACGAAGTAGCTGGAGACATCCGCATCTGCGCCGAACGCATCGGCGATCGCGCGGGCGGTGCCGTCGTTCGGGGCGAGGATGAAGACATCACCCTTGGCATCGGCGCCATTAGCGGTGAGGTTGGATTCAGCCAAAGTCTTGGCGGTGTTGAAGTCCCAGTTAGTGGTAACCTGACCGATGATCGCGGCTTGTTCGTCGCGGGTCAAGGTTGCCTTGTCCTGGAGAGCCACAGCCTC
>JBDKJK010000070.1:0-16341 GCA_039796675.1 Chloroflexota bacterium | reverse complement strand
TGCTCGACGAACCCACCAACCACCTCGACGCCGAGTCCGTGGCGTGGCTCGAACATCACCTGCGCGACTACAAAGGCACCGTCATCGCCGTCACCCACGACCGCTACTTCCTCGACAACGTCGCAGGCTGGATCCTCGAACTCGACCGCGGTTACGGCATCCCCTACAAAGGCAACTACTCCTCCTGGCTCGAACAAAAACAGGAACGCCTGCGCCTCGAAGAAAAAGCCGAAAGCCAGCGCCAAAAGACTCTCGCCCGCGAACTCGAATGGATTCGCATGTCGCCCAAAGCGCGTCAATCGAAGGGACAAGCCCGCGTCAGCGCCTACGAAAAATTATTGGGACAGGAAGCCGAAGCGCGCCGCGAAGAACTGGATATTTACATCCCGCCCGGTCCGCGCCTTGGGGATGTGGTCTTCGAATTTGACAAGGTGACGAAATCCTACGACGACCGCCTCATTCTCGACGGGTTTTCTGCTTCTGTTCCCCCAGGCAGTATCATCGGGATAGTGGGTCCCAACGGCGCAGGCAAGACCACGCTCCTCAAGATGATCGTCGGCAAAGAAAAACCCGATAGCGGCTCCATCAAAATTGGCGAAACCGTCAAACTCTCCTACGTAGACCAAAACCGCACCCTCGACCCTGAGAAGACCGTCTACGAAGAAATCTCAGGCGGCGCAGAGACTCTCGAACTCGGCAAGAAGAAGATCAATGCGCGCGGCTATTGTTCCGCATTCAACTTCGCAGGCTCCGACCAGCAAAAGAAAGTCGGCATCCTTTCAGGCGGTGAACGCAACCGCGTTCATTTAGCAAAAACATTAACTGAAAGCGCAAATGTAATTTTGCTCGATGAGCCCACCAACGACTTGGATGTGAACACCCTGCGCGCCCTCGAAGAAGCCATCAGCGAATTCGCAGGCGTCGCCCTTGTTGTCAGCCACGACCGCTGGTTCCTCGACCGCATCTGTACCCACCTCATCGTCTTCGAAGATGACTCACAAGCCACCATGCACATCGGCAACTGGTCTGATTATGAAGCCGCCATGATGGAGAAATTCGGCAAAGACCTCACCCCCCATCGAGTCAAATATCGCACGTTGAAAAGATAATCACGCAGGGACGGGTCTCGCACCCGTCCTTTTTTTTAATTTCATTACAAAATACAACCAAGAACAAAATCTCAGCATGGGGCATTATTCTTCAGAAAAGATAAACCCAAAGGAGTCTTCCATGAAACCAACCCTACTCGTACTACTTGCTTCCCTCATTTTCCTTACAGCTTGTGCCACCCCCACTCCCGCCCCCACGGACCCAGCATCCTTCAGCACGCCCGCCCTCACCGACCCATCTCAACCGATCACTGTCAATACTGGTGAGGTTTTCATGATCGTCGTCGAATCCAACCCATCCACCGGCTATCACTGGGAAGTTGTTGGCGACCTAAGTGGCGTCGAACTGGTTTCGCGCGAATATACCGCCACAGAACCCGTCATCCCCGGCTCTGGCGGCGTAGAAGTATGGACGTTTAAAGCAACCATCGCTGGAGATACTTCAGTGACACTTGGAAACTATCCCCCAGGTGAAGGAACAGCAAACGAACAGGAAAAACAGTTCGTTATCACAGTTCAATAACTTCAAAAACACCTCCAATTTGTGGAGGTGTTTTTGCAACTTAATAATGCACCTTAAACCTTGAACTCACTCAAAACAGCGCCCATAGCCCCAAGCACAGCAGTTACAAACGAATTCCAGGCAAGACTCGCAATCCACCCTGCAGAAATGATCATACCCGGACGTATGAGATATGGAATGGTAGAGGTGAGGAGACCAATCCCAATTCCACCGATAACGGCGAACAGAACCCGTTTTAATGAAGATGCCCCTCCACTACCCATATTGATTAATACCCCGCTCAAAAAGCCAAAAATGGTTAAGATAGGGATGACAAACAGAAGTGATGGGAAGCTTCCAGTACTGGTAATGTAAAGATACTCGGCAAACCCATACAGCACACCAAAAAGTATAGTGATCGGGAAAATATGCCAAATACGAGTTTTCTGCAATTCTCGAATATCTCTTCTGTACCAAAACTTTCTACGAATCGTCAAAGGCCAGTTGTATGAGAAGGTGAAGAATTTTTGTTCCAGCAATGCACCTTTTTCACCAAACACAGGGACAGCCCCAACCAATTTTGTTGTCCAAAACCCCACCATACACCTGGCTAGTGTTGGGTATCGATATGCCATCTGGATGGGCAGCGAAAAATACCCAATATACTTAAAGAAAGAAAGTGGGAGTGCGATACTATAATCTTTCACATTCCTTTCTTTGATGACGACGAATAATATGTAAAGACCACGTGCAAAAGACCCTGGCGAAATTGGGATGATCTGGAACAATGCAATGATGCCAGCCGCAACGGCAAACGCCTCTAATCGCGACATTTCAGGATGGCTGAGAAGAAAAATGATCGCGATTCCCAAAGAGATCACACGAGTCACCGGAGACATCACAATATGAACCGCCAAGCTTTGCAAATATCGGTGGATGTACGGCTCGTGGATCTGAGAAAGTATCTTATCCGCATCATTCTTTGAAATGATTCTTGTACGCTCCCCTTCCTGCACCATCTCTTTGAGCCATTCTTCGCGTAACGCTTTATTGAGGTAAAGCCGAAAAGGCTTAATCATTACATTGTATACAAAGTCTTTAAGATATTGGCGGTCAGATAGGCTGCGATGAACCTGATCTGGAAAGACCGAAAGAGCCAGATGGTACAAATACAAAGGTAGCGATCTAAATATCTTTGGTGTTATCTCCGGGCTAACTCTCTCTGCCCGATTCCATCGAATGAGGTTTTCAATACGGCTTGCAAGCAAGGCACGCTTTAAGTATGAAACATCAGAAAGTAGTTTTGAATAATGAGAACGGTAATCCTGTCTTCCGAAAAGGTTTCGAAGGAACGATCCGATAAATGGCAGGAAGCCCAGAAAAAGAAAAAACACAAAGAAAAGCTTGTTCGTATGCAGCTTTTCTTCAGCAGCCTGGTCAACTTTATTCTTCAACCTCCAACCATTGATGGTACTCTTGAATATTGTTGAATAAAGGGTTTTATCGTAGAAAAGGCGGATATGGTTGTGGGTAATATCCAGAATTGAATTACGATAGATCGCTTCGCAAGCTTTTAACTCATCGAGTAAAGGGAGAAGGTCTTCGAAATCCTTTGAGTGGCTGTTTACAAAGAGCTCCAATTGGTTTATATCGCCCCGATCAAATTGAACCAGACTGCCGCGCTTGAAACCTTGCACAATCAGTTTTACGTCACCTGGACTCATGGGTAGGAAAGGGAGTAAGGTCAAACCTGCTCTGAAATCCACCGCTGTTAGACCTCGATCAGGCTCGGCATCAGTGGAGAGGCGCTTAAGTACATTTGGCTGGCTCTTCCATGTAGACCATTCATACTGCCTGGCAAATTCATATGCGCCAAGGTCATGTAATAGCGTAACGAAGTCTCTTAAAAATGTTTTTTTGGCGCGGTATTCGGGTGAACCCAACAAATCTTGTGGTACCTCTTCACCCTTTTCCCATAGTGAGAGCATATCTAAGTGGTCATCTACTTCAAGCCGCCATGTGCGCCCATCGATCCAATTACTGATCTCGCCGCAACTGCCAAGTGTATGATCAACCAATGTGCCATAGATATCGTTTACGGCATCTTCATCATGGAAGCGGCTGGCAGCTGCACGACGGATAAACTTTTGCCAAAGTGCGCCTGCACGTGCAGCATAAGGGTTGCTTTGAATCTGGAAGGCTCCTTGAAACCCAATGCCATATAAAAGGTTTCGGAAAAAAAGCGAATCGCGTGATGGAGGAATGAATATTTTTAAGGCATAAGATCGATCAACAATGAGTGGGCTTTCTCCGCCCTCTACAGATAGAATGCGGGCTTTATAAACTTGCCCGGCAAACCCTCCCCCAATAAATTTTTCAATGAGCAGCCGAACTTGAACAGTGTCACGATGATACGGTGGTGCGACCAATGCAACGTTGTATACGACCTGATCCCCTGCGTCGTATCTTTCCACTCGCAGAGATCTGTCTGTTTGGCACTCATCATATTTTTTTTCAAGAGCTTTAATCGTTGTTAATACGTTGTTTTCCATAGAATTTAGATGTTTTTCTGCAACCTGTGTTAACAATAATAGAAATATTATATTTCAATTAGGTAAGATTGGTATAGCAATTCATAGGAGCGAGGCTATTAACCGTACTTCGAATCTTTTCTAAAATTAGTCGCTTTTACGAAGCAAAACGGGTCACCCCCGTATTTATTTAATCATACGACCTCTTGCATAAGTAGCCATAATACATACTGAGAAAACCTCTAAAATTCTCTGCTTTCTCTGTGACCTCTGTGGCAAAAATGACTTTTGCAAGAGATCTATAGAAATAAATCCAACGAATTAATCAACATGCAGCTCTTAACACTTGACAAGTCTCGTAAAACTAATAAAATTAGAAAAAACTAATAGTATTAGAAAAAATGAGAAACATCTCCCCTTCCCCCCGTGTTCAACGCAACCGTGATGCTGCAATACAAGCCATCCTTGAAGCCGCCCGTGCCATCATGCGCGAAGAAGGCGTGGCAGCCCTCTCCATGCAAGGGCTCGCCCGCCGTATGAATATGCGTGCCCCTTCGCTCTACAACTACTTCAACAGCAAAGCCGAAATTTACGACACGCTCTTCCGCCTCGGCATGACGATGTACGACGCACATTTGCAAGAAGCACTCAAAACATCCAAAGACGCGCATGATGAGATCCGCATCGTTATAGAAAGCTACATGTCCTTTGCATTGGAAAACCCTGAACTCTATCAGCTTTGTTTTGAACGCCCCGTGCCTGGCTTTGTTCCCTCAGCAGAGAGCCTGGCACTCAGTTTCGGCAATCTCGAAAAATCCTACACTCGCGTCGCCCAGATCAAAAAACAATTGAATACCAAACTCACCGCACAGCAACTTGTCAACCTTATCATCGCCACCGCACACGGAGTTACTGCCATGCATCTTGCCAACGAGCCACAGCTCCCCATCGGGCAGGGACGCTTCGGTTCGCTCATGCCCATTTTCTTAAGAATATTTGAAACCGCCATGCCCGCCAAAGGAGAAACCAAATGACCGCTTTATCGATCCCTCAAACCGTTGCTCGCGCCGAAGCTATTCAAACCGTCACTGCGGATGAAGCCCACCGCCTCCTGACCGAAGCCTTTGCCCGCTTGCTGACCCTTTTAGAATCTCTCCACGCCGAAGATTGGTCCAAACCCACTGCCTGCACCGCATGGGATGTAAAAGACATGGTGGCGCATCAGGCGGGCGGATATTTAAGCGGCGTCAGCCTCGGTGAGATGCTGCGCCAGTATGGACGCATCCCTAAAAAGGGGCAGTTACCCGAAGACGCCATCAACGAATTACAGGTCGGTGAACGCAAGCACATGACCCCGCAGAATCTGATCGCCGAGTTGAAACAGGTCGGCGCGAAAGCCATTCATAACTGGGCATACGGATTCAATGCCATCAAAAGGATATCCATGCCGCACTCCGTCGGCGGATTTATGTCGCTGCGGTATCTGATGTGGGTCACTCACAGCCGCGATACGTGGATGCATCGCATGGATATCTGCCGCGCCACGAACCGCCCCTTTGAGCAGACGCGCGAACACGATGGGCGCATTGTGGAACTTGTGGTTCTCGATGTGGCGAAGAAGTTGCGCAAACGGCTCAACGGCAAAGCCATCACCCTCACGCTCACAGGAGTCGCTGGCGGCGAGTGGCAGATCGGGGACGGCGACCCAGCTTCCAGTTTAGAAATGGATGCGCTGGATTTTAATATCTTCGTCTCTGGCAGATTCGCCTATGATGAAGGAATGAAGCGCGCAAAAATATCAGGCGATAGCCAGCTCGTGCAAAATATATTTAAAGGCTTACTGATACTCTACTAAGAGAGCTTGACTGTATACAATCTTCACAAAGGCAGATTTATAAAATCTGCCTTTGTTGTTTGATCTATCGTATCAATTTTTTCGTAAGGCATTATGACTGGTAAAATGTTCTTACGTCCATATGATGGTAAAAAAGCAAAAAGATTCATTAACGTTTTGGGGGAGATTTGACTTGCCAACCTGGTTGTTTTTAGGTGCGTTGACCCTATATCTTGTCACGCGTCTGATCGGTTTGGATCGTTTTCCTATTTATTTTTTTACCGATGAAGCCAATCAGACTCAGTCGATTGCCAGTTTGGTGGAAAACAACTATCGTCTGGATAATGTCCTATTGCCGACATACTTTCCAAACGGGTTGTATCATAACCTTGGATTAAGTGTTTATATGCAATGGCTGCCTTACATGATGTTTGGCAAATCTGAAGTGCTCACGCGCATAACGTCTGTTCTTATCACCTTGCTCGCAGCGATCTCTGTTGGTTTCATTCTCCGTGATATTTTCAAGCTTAAATACTGGTGGACGGGCACACTGCTTCTATCGATCACACCAGCCTGGTTCCTACATTCCAGAACCGCTTTCGAAGTAGCCGAATTTGTTGCCTTCTATACAGGGGCATTATGTGCTTACCTCTTTTACAGGTATCACTCTCCACGCTTTTTGTATCTTGCTATTTTTCTTGCTGCATGTGCATTCTATACATATAGCCCGGCACAGGTCATTGTTCCACTGACTGTGATCGGCTTGGCTCTTTCTGATCGCAGCTATCATTTTGAGAACCGCACCACCGTGCTGCGCGGGATGATAATGCTCATCTTATTGGGAATCCCATATTTCCGTTTTATCTTTTATAACCCGCACATCCCTTTCATGCATTTGAACACGTTGGGTTCGTATTGGATGGGAAACGCCTCATTTCTCGAAAAACTAAGCCGTTATATTTCAGAATATGCGATCGGGCTAAGCCCATGGTATTGGTACACTCCCAACATCCGCGATCTTTCCCGTCATTTGATGAAAGATTACGGGCACATTATGCTTGGCTCGTTGCCATTTGCAGTTATTGGGCTTTTCTCTGTAGTGAGAAACTTGCATCTATCAGCAAATCGCTTTGTTGTGATTGTAATGTTGGTATCCCCATCTGCGGCAGCATTGGCTGGCACCAGTATTACACGTGCCCTGGTATTTGTTGTGCCTGCCAGTATTCTCACTGCTTTAGGGCTTGAAATCGTCCTCAAGTGGATGATGATGAACCTGCAAAAGAAAAGAGACTTGTCTTTCCCAAACACTCAAGAGGTTGCCATCTCGCTCTTTGTATTTGCACTGCTGTCTGGGGTAAATATTTGGATGTTGGCTGACGCTCTGCGCAACGGACCGACCTGGTATACCGATTATGGGCTGGGCGGGATGCAATATGGCGGTTTTCAGATTTTTGATATCGCTGAGGAATACAGCCGGGAAAACCCCAACTCAAAGATATTTATTTCTCCAGATTGGGCAAATGGGACGAATGTGCTGGCTGATTTTTCGCTTGAAATGCCATTGCCCATCTGGGTCTGGAGTATTCGCGGGCATATTAATGAAAAATTACCATTGGATGATTCCATGGTGTTCGTTATCACTCCCGACGATTACAAACAGGTTTTTGAGAATCCTAAATTTTCAAACCTTACAGTCGAGAAGATCGTTCCCTATCCAGATGGGTCACCGGGGTTTTATTTTGTCCGGCTGCAATATTCGGAGAATATTGATAACCTTCTCGCCGCAGATGCTGCCTCTCGACGGGTGCTTCAAGAATCCTACCTAACCCTGGCTAACGATCAAGTAAAACTGCGTTATTCAACATTAGACGGCGAAACACAAGATATATTCATCGCCACTCTTTTTGATGGTGATCCGTTGACCTTTGCGAAGACGGCAGAGGCAAATCCATTCGTTGTGGAGATAACCTATCCTTCTCCTCATGTAATTAATGGATTTTCAATCATAACCGGTTCTGCGAATGTATCCATTTCGCTGACTGGTTATGCTCATGAAGGGGCTGAAGCTGTCACTTACACGTTTCGTGGGCAAGGCTCCATTCGTAACCCCGAATTGACATTCGACCTCCCTGCCCCATTCACAGCCCAGATTCTGCGTATTGACGTATTGGATGTTAATCATAAAGAACCAACCTTTGTCCATATCTGGGAGATCACTTTTCGGTAAGCGAAATTTCCTGCACAAACAGCCATTTTCTTTTTCATGTTAACGCGGGGTAAAATGACAGGGTGCATCTCCTCTTGCCTGCATGTCAAATGAATGGAGGATTTGCCCCAAACACAGTGTTTCTCAATAAGAAAACAACGTATCCCCTTATTTATCATTCTGTCCACGCCCTTAAAATCAAGAAGGCTCGGAATTTGAAGTATGTTGCATAGTTTTTTTACGCTCTTTACAGCTCCCGTTTTCGTTGAAGATGAGGAAAAGACACGTCGTGCCAGGGCATTGAATGCCTTACATATCCATATGGGGTATGCTCTTGTGATATTGGGTGGTGCTGGACTGTTGTTTTTCTTCGCAGAAAAATTAGTGACATCCATAATCTTGATCGCGGCGTTGCTGGTCATAATCTTTGGAGCCATTCTTAACCGACGCGGCATGGTCCAAGCAGCGGGGATGCTCATGCTTGGGTCCCTTTGGGTATTTACTGTGGTCTTGTCTACAGTTTCTTCCGGTATGCAAAGCCTCGATATTATGTTCTTTGTCTCAGGCACCGTAGCCGCCGGAGTGATTCTTGGCGGACGCGGCGCTTATGCCTATGCTGTTCTCAGTTTATTAACTGGGCTGAGCATGATCGTTGCTGAGATCGCAGGTGTTGATTTTCCGCATTTATTCACATTCCCTCCCATGTCTGCATGGATATTGCTATTTATCAATCTTGCTTTTACGGTTGCACCGCTACAAATTGCACTGCAAAGCTTGTCCGAATCGGCTGCACGGTCAAGAATCAATGAAGAACAATACCGTTTGATCGCCTCTGTGATGTCTGATTATGCTTTTTCTGTGCAGTATGGGTCTGATGGGTCTTTCAAAGATCAATGGATCAGCGGAGCATTTGAATCGATCACCGGGTATACACCGCAGGAATACATCAACAAGGGCGGTTGGAGGTCTATTCTGCATCCTGAAGATCGTGAACAGGATGATAAAGACATGGCGCATTTGTATGCAAACCAAAAAGTGGTAACCGAAATTCGTATTGTTCGAAAAGATGGAGAAATTCGATGGGTGCGTTCATACGGACACCCCAAATGGGATAATGGGCATAACCGTCTATTGGGTATTTATGGTGCGGTGCAAGATATTACCGAGCGCAAACAGGTGGAGTCTGAAATGCTTCGGCGTGCCGAAGAGGTGTCGCTGCTTTATCGGCTCGGAATGACCCTCTCTGGCGGGGATAATCTGTATCAAGCCTTGCGTGCCTTTGTAGAAGAATTAAAACAGGTCATGACGGTAGATGCTTTTCATATCGGTTTATATGACGCTACCGCCGATATCTTCTCCTATTCCTTATTCCTAAACATGGATCAGGATATTCTCCCCCCGCCACGGAAATTACAAGAAAATCCCGGGTTGACATGGGAGGTTATCTCAAAAAGAAAAACCCTCTACCTGGGAAATGTAGCCGACCCAAAGACCAGGGAAGAATACAAAATCGTTTGGGTCGTAAACGCTCCCATACTTTCTTACATTGGCATTCCTCTTATACTGCAAGATCAGGTGATTGGTGTCATGTCGGTGCAGTCGGTACGTGCGAATGCATATACCCAAGATCAAGTACGGCTGCTCGAAACAATAGCGGCTCAAGTTTCCATTACCATTGAAAAATTAGGTCTGCTCGATCAACTCCAACAGGAACTCGCCGAACGTAAGCGTGCTGAGGCTGAGCTTCGCCAGCGCGAGACGATTATGGATGCAGTGGCAATATCTGCTGAGTTACTTTTCAAAGAATTAGATTGGAGAGCTCAGGTAAATGAAATGTTGGAAAGGCTCGGAAATAGCATCCATGCCTCACACGCCTATCTTTTTGAAAACAAAGCCCAAGGAGATGGCTACATCCTCACTTCCATGCGCTACGAGTGGACCGCCCCAGGCTTCAAAAGTGATCTGGGCGACTCCCGTTTCACCGAAGTGTACCTAAGAGAAAATGACCCGGATAGTTGGTTTGCAAGCATGAGCAAAGGTTATCCTTTTATTGGAGATAGAAAACATCTTAGCAAAGAAGATTTCGACTATATCCTCTCGCGTGGGATGAAAGCCGTACTCGATGTGCCAATATTTTTAGACGGTCATTGGTGGGGAAGCATTGGCTTCGATGAGATGGCGTATGAACGCGTTTGGTCGAACGCTGAAGCCGATGCATTGCGGGTGGCAGCCAATGTACTGGCGGGTGCCATCAAACGCAGCCAGATCGATACGATCCTCCAGAACGAACTACAACAGCGCAAGGCATTGATCGAAGAGCTTGAAAATAAAAATACCGAGTTAGAACGGTTTAACTACACCGTCTCACACGACTTAAAAACTCCGCTTGTAACCATACGCGGATTCCTCGGTTACCTCGAAGAAGATATGGTTAAGGGAAACACAGAACGCTTTAAGAAAGATATAAAACGGATCGAAAACGCGGTGGATAAGATGCACAATCTGCTCAGAGACCTGCTTGAGCTCTCACGCGTGGGTAGGATGGCGAATCCGGCAGAGTTCATTGCATTTGAACATCTTGTTCATGAAGCACTTGAGATTGTGCGTGGGCGTCTTACTCAGCACAATATTACAGTCCACATACAGCCGAATCTGCCTGTTGTGCATGTTGACAAGCCTCATGTGATACTGGCTCTACAAAACCTGATAGACAATGCCGCCAAATATATGGGCAATCAAAAAAATCCGCGCATTGAGATAGGGATGGAAGAAAGGGAAAGTGGTCAACAAGTTTTCTTTGTGCGCGATAACGGCATGGGGATTAATTCTGAGTATTATGAACGGATATTTGGCTTATTTAACAAACTTGATATTGGTTCAGAAGGTACGGGGGTTGGGCTTGCACTTGTGAAGAGAATCATTGAAGTCAATGGCGGCAAGATCTGGGTTACCTCAGAAATCGGGGCAGGCTCAACATTCTACTTCACACTACAAGAATCATTGTCTTTGTGAAACCGCCGTCGTTAGGAGAGAGTCGATGAACGTGTTTTTGAAATCAATAATGAACCGGCTACGCTATCCAGATTTTGGAGACCAAGACAAAAATCTCTCAGCACTTCACATTCAATTGATGGCACTAATTATGATCACCATCTCGGTGGTCCTTGGGGTTGTATATAGTACCGAAGGTCAGATCAATTATGTGATATTTTTACTGGTAAGCATACTGGTTCAATCGCTTGTGATCGGGCTGATTCGATTCTCGAAATTACAAGCCGCATCGAATCTTTTTTTAATTTCTGCATTGGCTCTGCTAACTCTGGGAATCTTATCTGGAGGTGGAATTCATTCCAGCAGTGTCATCATTTACCCTATCATCCTTATTTTCGCCAGCCTGCTTTTGGAACGAAAACCCTACATACTCTACACAGCACTTTGTGTTGCCAGCATTGCTTTGATCATTTATGCAGAAAAACAGAAGATCACCCAACCGTATGTGCCCGATGCACCCGAACTGCCCTTGTTCCTCTCAATTAGTTTGATCGTACTTAGCGGGGCAGTGATCGGACGTTTTATTACAGAGAGCCTGCAGAACAATATTCAAAAATCCAGATCGTATGCGCAGGAACTTTCGAATCAAAAAGCCATACTCGATCGTGTAGGGCAGGCAGTGGTGGGCTGTTTGGCAGATGATACGATCATTTACTGCAACCAGGCTGCTATGAATCTATACGGCTGGAAAGCAGATCAGGTGATCGGGCACAAATATTATGAAGTAATCTCAGCACAGATAACACCCGAAATGATCGAAACAATTCGGGCAGTTTTGCGAGATGGAAAAGTATGGTCTGGAGAGATTGATCTTCCAAGGCACGAGCAGGACTCATTGACCATTCTTGCAACCATATCAACCCTTCGAGACGAAGCCGGAATGGTGATCGGCTGGGTTGGAGTAGCCACTGATCTATCAGAGCGAGTTAAATCTGAGCAATATGCAGCCCAGCGTGCCAGAGAAGTTGCCTTGCTGTATCGCGTTGGCATCTCGTTGACCTCTGGGAAAGGTTTGGTCGAGACGCTGTTTGCTCTTCAAGAAGAGATCTCTCATGTAATCCGAGCTGACGCATTTTATGTTGCCATATATGATGACAAGACAGACATCGTCCGGTACCCCATCTTTTTTGACGAAAGTACTCCGCTCGGAGATTCTCCACGCCGCTTGAGTGAACACCCAGGTTTGACCGGTGCCGTAATCTTTAGCGGGAACCCCCTGTATTTGCCTGATATGGCAGTTCCAGAGATACAGAAACAATACCAACCGCTCAATGATAATGACTTTGACTTGCATACATTCCTGGGTATTCCACTGGTGGTGAGCGGACGTGTGATCGGTATGATCTCGGTGCAAAGTGTGCAGGTGGATGCCTATACCCAAGATGAAATGCAACTAATGGAAAATGTTGCCATTCAGGCAGCCATTGCCATCGATAAAGCAAATCTGCTCGATCAGCTCAAACAGCAATTGGCCGAACGTGAACGTGCTGAAGGTCGAATCCGCGAACGGGAGTTGATCTTGGAAGCAGTGACCTTTGCAGCAGAGCAGTTTCTCAAGACACCCGACTGGCGTGCAAACATGGATGCAGTGCTCGAGCGTTTTGGGAAAACTCTTAAAGTAACCCATGCTTATCTTTTTGAAGACCACCTCAACGCGCAGGGCGAAGCCGTGACCTCCATGCGGTATGAATGGACAGCGCAAGGATACCCCAGCGACCTTGATACTCCTTATTTTCAAGATTCAAAGATCGATCAAGCCGGGTTTGAAGAACAGGTAGAAATTTTAAAAAGCGGTGAAGTGCGGGTCGGAAATCTATCTACATTCAAGCCGATCGAGAAAGAGGTCATGGAGTCGATAGGAGTGAAGGCAATTTTGGAAGTGCCGATCTTTGTGAACGGGCGTGAATGGGGCGCGATCGGTTTTGATGATTTTGACAAAGAACGGGAATGGAGCCCTAGCGAAGTGGATGCCTTAAAGATCGCAGCGGGCGTTCTCAGTGCCGCAATCCATCGTCAGGAAACCGAATCAAGCGTACATGAGTCAGAGCGGATCTACCGTCAAGCTATTGAAGCGGCGGGGGCCGTCCCTTATTATCGAAACTATGTGGAAGATAGATATGAGTTTATTGGGAGGGAGATCGAAAATATCATTGGGTACAAGGCGGAGGAAATCACGCCGAAATTGTGGGTAGATATCATGAAGGAAAATATTCCCATGGGCGAAGGTGAGGGGATGCAGATCGATGATGCAGTTGCCCATGCACGTATGGGGAAATTCAAAATATGGCGATCAGATATGCTTGTGATCGCAAAAAACGGCTCAAAGAAATGGATTACAGATAGCGCAGTGGCGCTCTTCGATGCCTCTGATCTTTCATATGCCTCTGTTGGGATTCTGCAGGATGTGACGGATCGCAAAATGATCGAAGTGAGTCTGCGAAAAAGAGAAGCGATGGTAGCCGCCAGCACTTTTGCCGCGGAACAATTCTTGCGGGCGGCAGATTGGCGCATGACGATTATGGATGTGCTTGAGCGACTGGGTAAAGAGTTCAATGCTTCGCATGCCTATTTGTTCGAAAAACACCCCAGTGAAGATGGCACCTTGTTGAATTCACTACGCTATGAGTGGGTGGCGCCCGGTCAAACATCAGATATGGATAAGCCAGACTATCAAAATGCTCCTGTTCAAGATAATTTGTTTTCTCGCTATTACTCGATATTAGATTCAGGAGAGCCATTTGTAGGTGGGGCAAGTTATTATCGAACTGAGCCTGCCGAAAAAGAGTGGATGGATTTTATAGGGATGAAAGCCCTGCTCGAAATGCGCCTTGTGGTGGATGGGAAACAATGGGGCACCATTGGCTTTGATGAGGCAGTGAACGAACGCGAGTGGACTCCGATGGAGGTGGATGTGATTCGAGTGGCGGCAAATGTGTTGGGTGCCGCTATTAAACGTCAGCTAGACCAAGATGCTTTAAGACGCGAATTGGAAGAACGCAAATTAACCGAAGCCAGCTTACGCAAACGTGAAGCGATTCTCAGTTCGCTGGCGTTTGCCGCCGAACAGTTCTTGAAGACACCCGATTGGCGCGATGCAGTTGACTCTGTGTTGGAACGGCTGGGCAGGGAGTTGAATGTTTCGCATGCATATTTGTTCGAACGCAAGCCAGACCACAATGGGGAAATTAGAAGTTCCATGCGAAATGAGTGGACGGCTCCTGGCGAATCATCAGACCTAGATGACGATATCTTTCACAACATTTCATTAAACAATGAAACCATTCAAACAGCCTACGAAAGGCTTAATGCTGGTTTGCCGTATATTGGGAACTCCTCTTCGTTTACAGATAATGAGCGCAGCTATTGGCAATCTCTGGGTGTGAAAGCTTTGCTGGAAATGCGCATCATTGTGGACGGCGAGCAATGGGGCTTGATCGGGTTTGACGATTCCGTTCGAGAGCGTGACTGGCTGCCTATTGAGGTGGATGTCATCAAAGTTGCTGCCAATGTATTGAGTGCTGCCATCAAGCGACAATTGGATCGGGATGCGTTACAAAATGAGCTAAATGAGCACAGGCAGACGGCGCAAGCATTGAGATTCTCAGAAGAAAAATTCTCAAAGGCTTTTGAATCGACTCAGGTTTTTATGACCCTTGAAAACCAAGAGCATGTGTTCGTGGATGCGAACAAGGCATTTCTTGAAGGTGTGGGGTTTAGGAGAGATGAAGTTATTGGGCACAGTGCTTCTGAACTGAGCTTACTCGATGACTCTGAAGATATCCAACATGTGAGGATGGCAGTTCAGGAACATGGATTCTTAAAAGACTTTGAAATACGATACCGTCGTCGTTCGGGGGCAATAGGGGCGATCTTGCTTTCGAGTGAAAAATTTGTCGTAGATGGTCAGGAATACATCCTGACTTCAGGTTTGGATATCACTGCACGCAAACAGGCAGAAGCTGACCGCGAAAAATTGATCGCCGACCTAGAATCAAAAAACACAGAATTGGAACGCTTTACATACACGGTTTCACATGATCTTAAATCACCTCTGGTAACCATTAACGGGTTTCTCGGTTATCTCGCACAGGATGCCGCCTCAGGGAATATGGATCGCCTGAAAAAAGATATGCAGCGCATTCAAGATGCGGTCAATAAAATGCAAAGGCTGCTGAATGAATTGCTTGAACTATCACGAATCGGGCGTATGATGAATTCGCCTCAGGTCAATTCGTTTAATGAGCTCATAGATGAGGCGCTTGAGATCGTGCAAGGAAGGTTAAGTGGGCGGAATGTGCATGTGCTGATCGAGCCTAATCTGCCAGCCATATTTGGCGATAAGCCACGCCTGATCGAGGTGATGCAAAACCTGCTCGATAATGCGGCAAAATATATGGGCAGTCAGCCGAATCCGCGCATTGAGATCGGGTGCCAGAATAAGGAGAATGAGAAACCGGTCTTTTTCGTCAGAGACAACGGCTTGGGAATCGCTCCTGAATATCACGAACGGATATTCGGTTTATTCAACAAATTAGACTCAACATCAGAAGGCACGGGTATTGGGTTGGCACTTGTGAAAAGAATCATCGAAGTGCATGGAGGCAAGATCTGGGTGGAGTCGGTATTGGGAAACGGCGCAACATTTTATTTCACAGTGCAGGGCTCACTGCCATCATGAAACAGCCTTGTACTGATTTCGAATTTCCATTGTTGGCTGATACGAAGTCCAAAGCGATATTATGAACCCAATATAACCTTGGAAAAAATTTCAACAACCTTTGGGTCAAAATGCTTACCAGATTGTTCCAAAATGTAATTCCAGGTCTTTTCCTTGCCCCATGCTTCGCGGTACGGACGGTCAGACGTCAATGCATCCCATACATCTACCAAGGCAAATAACCTTGCCGATAACGGGATCCCTTCCCCTTTCAACCCGCGCGGGTAACCGGACCCGTCCCATTTTTCATGATGGCAATAGGGAATATCAAGAGCAGGGCGCAAATATTCAATAGGGTAGAGCATGTCGTAGGCTAGTTGTGGATGTTGTTTCATAAGAGACCATTCACTCTCATCCAGTTTATCGGTTTTCAGCAGAATCGAATCTGGAA
>JBDKJK010000069.1:0-2526 GCA_039796675.1 Chloroflexota bacterium | reverse complement strand
CACGCATCCAACCCTGCGGCGTGACACCCACCCACGAAGATGGGAATTTATCCGCCATCGCCATATCCACTTCTTGAGCGATGGGTGCAAGATGCACGATCGGCGCATCCCGCCAGATGTGAGGGATGTTTTCGAAGTTGATCAAAGCCGCCTGATGATGCAAGGTCTGTTTACGTCCCTGCTCTGTGTATATATTTTCAAAAACTGTGCTTCGTTCGGTGGGAATGTTGAAGATCTGAATACCGCTCAACAAATGCAGCGGCGCGTCGGCACCCGCCGAAGTCACGATCCCCACACGCAAACCCATTGCTTTTGCCGTCAACGCCGCGTAGGAAACCGTCCCGCCGAGCTGGTTGCCAGCAGGCGTTATGTCCACAGCCACATGACCGATCAGAAGATAATCTACAGGGTGAAGATCAGACATGAACGGATTATACCGTGATGACAGACGATGGACGATTGATCATAAAAATAGACCGTGAACTATTGTCCACGGTCTATCGTCCATCGTCAATGGTCAAACTATTCTTTCGGCACTATCACAACTTTGCGATACGGCTCTTCACCGGTGCTTTCGGTCTTCACTGCCGGGTGCCCGCGCAATTCGATGTGAACTACGCGGCGTTCGCTTGATGGCATGGGTTCCATGGTCACTTTGCGACCGGTCTTGGTGACCTGGTCTGCCATGCGGTTGGCAAGCTGGCGGATCTGCTTTTCGCGGCGGGCGCGGTAGCCTTCCACATCCACGATCACCTGCACCCATTGCTGAGTCTGCTTGCCAACAATGAGAGAAGCGACATGCTGGAAAGCGCTGAGGGTTTCAGCATGGCGTCCGATCAGAGAGCTAAGGTCATCGCCACGGACGTCCACTTGAATGGTGCGGTGTTCGTCGCCGCCATTGGCTTCGTCATAATGAGCAGAGACTTGAGCCGTCAACCCCATGTGATGGATCAACTTGGAGACGACTTCTTCCGCGGTGTTTAAGACAGCATCGTGCTCCACATTCAGCGGTCGTTGCGGAGCTGGTTTTGGGGCAGCAGGTTTGGGTTCTGCCTTCGGTTCCGCAGGCTTCTTCTCGGCACGCGGCTTGGGCTCTTTCGCTTTCGGCTTGGATTCTGCTTTTTTCGCGGGAGCAGGCTTCGGGTCCGGTCTGGAAGCGGGCAAGTCTGGCATGGGCGGAGGAGTGACGGAGAGGCGCACACGCACCTGGCGGCCGCCGAGTCCAAACAATCCTTTTGAGCCTGAATCCAAAACTTCCACAGAAACCGCATCTGCTGTGAGTCCCAGTTGATCAAGCCCCTGCTGAATGGCTTCTTCAACAGTTGGAGCGATAATTTCTAGTGTGGTCCGCTCACTCATGATGGTAACTCCCTATTTTTTAGCCGGGGTTGAATTTTTGTTTCCGCCGGGCAAAAGATTGCGCCAGTTGGCGCGCCCAGTGACGGCATATTGAGCAATGCCAAGAAGGTTGCTGGTGATGAAATAAACCGAAATGCCAGAGGCAAAGGTGAGTGCAAACCAGCCCAACATCAGTGGCATGTAAATTGCCATACTGCTGCTCATGGCTGCGGTCTGTGCGGCTGCCTGGTCGTTGGGGTTGGGCGGTGTGGCTGGCATGGTTAGCTTGGTTTGGATGTAGGTTGTCAATGCCACGACAAGCGCGAGAAGGGGGAAGCCATTTGGAAGGAAGGAGATATCAAATGGAAGCGGAATACCCTCCGGCTGACCAAGGTTCATCCACAAAAATGTGCTATTCAACGGGATGATGTTCTGGACGTTTTGAAAATCATAGACAGTGCGAGCCAGATTGAGCATATCCAATGGAGTGGATGCCATGGCGCGGATGATTGACTGATACAAACCGATGATGATCGGGAATTGGATGAGAGTCGGCAGGCAGGAAGCAAAGGGATTAATGCCGCGCTCGCGATAGATGCGCATTTGTTCTTGTGCAAGTTTTTCGCGGTCTTTGGCATGTTTCTTTTGAATGTCTTGCCATTCCTTGTCACTTTGTAATTCCTGCATGGCTTGAGCGCCCTTCACCTGCGAGGCGTTGAGGGGCCAGGTCACCAGTTTGATAAGTATGGTAAATATGATAATGGCAAGACCAAACATGTGCGGACCATGACCAAGTACATCATAGATCCACAACAAGAGGTTGACCAGCGGTTGAATGATGAGAGATTCCCACATGGGATGGTTTCCTTATTGTTCCGGTATGAATGACCAGACCTGCTTGCCTTCTGCATCATAGGCAGTGAGTGCAAGAGAGTCCTCGGCGCGGTAGGGAGCCACCAGGATCAGGCCATTGGTAAAGACTGGGGATGTATACAACTTGCCGCCGGGGGTTTTCTCCCAGACGATCTTGGCTTCACGGTCTAATGCAACGAGTGTGCCCGTCTCTGTTGCGATGTAGATCTGGTCTTCTACTACAAGTAGATTCGCCACGACGGAGCCATCGGTCTTTAGTTCGTTCCACAGCTGTGTATTAGACTCAAGATCCAGAGCAAAGAGGTTGCCGCTCAA
>JBDKJK010000068.1:0-7811 GCA_039796675.1 Chloroflexota bacterium | reverse complement strand
TCAAACTTTTTTCTCACCTCATCAGGGCTGCCGATGAAGTTGCACGCATCCCCTACCCGTGCGACCGTGCGCAAGGTGAGTTGCTCGCCCGCCCCACCAATCAGAATCGGAGGGTGCGGTTTTTGGATCGGTTTGGGGTTGAGAATCGCATTCTCCACGTGGAAGTATTTTCCGTGAACCGTAGCGCGTTCCTCCGTCCACATGGACTTGATCAACTTGACCGCTTCTTCGAGCCGATAGATTCTCTCGGCGGGTTTCTCGATGTAGTCATAGCCATATTGCTTGAACTCGGCTTCGTACCAGCCCGCGCCGATCCCGAGTGTGACTCTTCCGTGGCTGATGAGGTCTACACCGGCGACCATCTTTGCAAGAAGCGCGGGGTTGCGATAGGCAGTGGAAGTGACCAGCGTGGATAAACGAATTCGGTCAGTAACAGCCGCGAGCGCGGAAAGAAGCGTCCAGCCTTCCATGAACGGCTCTTCGGGGAGTCCATGCACGGGAATTTGAATCAAATGATCCATCACTGAAAACCAGTCAAAGCCGTGACGTTCGATCCAGATCACCTTCTGCTTGACGGCGTCGAAGAGGTTGGCGTCGGGGTAGATAAATGATGGTGAATGAATTCCAAACTTCATCTGGTTTCTTTCCTCTTTCTTCTTTCATCTCGATAAGGAAAGATGAAAGAAGAAAGAAAGTTAATTTGGTTTCGCAATCAATTGCATGTACGCATACACAACGACAACAAACAAAACCACCGAACCCATCACCCCTGGCGTGGATGTTCCATATGCGCCGAGCAGATAACTTGCGAGCGCAGGCATGACGACGCGTGTGGCACTTTCGAGACCTGCGCCAAAGCCCAACATGCCGCCGACCTCATCACGCGTGACGGCTTTGCTGATGGCTGAGTTGATAAGCGCATTGAACGAACCCGCGCCCACCGCCATCGGGAACATGGCAACGAGCAACATGGGGATAGAGTTGGAGAGAGTCCAGCCAATCATGCCGACCAGC
Source organism: Chloroflexota bacterium (assembly GCA_039796675.1). GTDB lineage: Bacteria > Chloroflexota > Anaerolineae > Anaerolineales > Villigracilaceae > Villigracilis. The sequence continues at coordinate 6,797 of JBDKJK010000068.1, read as the reverse complement.
GCGAAGCCAAGAAAGGTGACAATGAGACTCGCTTCTTTGAAGCGCGCCGAAAGCGGACCGATCAGCCCGCCCTGCATGATGACCAAGACAATGCCGAGATACGCAAGGATGTAACCCGTCTGTTGTGCGCCAAGACCGAACTTGTTCAGCACGTACAGCGGGAAGACAGTTTGAAACGAATTGAAGGCGATCGCAAAACCAAAACGCACCCACAACAATGCGCCGACTTTGGGATGATTGAGCGCGGCGAGCAATGCGGCGAATGAAATATCCGCTTTCTTTTGAGTTGCGAGTTCAGCACGACGTTCTTCGGTGAGAGATTCGGGCAACCAGAAATAAACCGTCAGCAAGTTGATAAATGCCAATGCCGCCGCAACAAACGCAGGCACCGCAAAGCCAAACTGACTCAACATGCCACCCATTGCAGGACCGAGAATAAAGCCAATGCCAAACGCCGCTCCGAACATGCCCATGCCTTTGGCGCGATTCTTTTCATCGGTCACATCCGCAATGTAGGCTTGCGCCACGGAGATATTCCCCGCTGTGAGACCCGAAAGAATGCGGCTGGCGAATAACCACCACAACGAGTTGGCAAAGCCGAGAATCAGAAAGCCGATAAATGTCCCTGCAATGCTGATGAGAAAAACAGGACGGCGTCCGTATTTATCGGAGAGACGCCCAAGGATCGGCGCACCGATCATCTGCATCAGCGCATAGGACGAGACGAGCAAGCCCGTTTGGAATTCTGTCGCGCCGAAAGAATCCGCGAAGAAGGTTAACAGTGGCACGATCAGCGCAAAGCCGAGCATGTCTATGAGGACGATAAGTCCGACATTCAAGAGGCGTTTGTTCATGTAATCCTTTAATGACCATGGACGATGGACGATTGACCATGGTCGATGGTCTGTGGTCTATCGTCAAATCTGCGGGCGTTTCAAATACTGCCCCTTCGCATCACCCAAAATCTTCCCATTCTCAAAGACCTTATTTCCGCGCACAAAAGTGGCTTTCACGCGACCCGTGAGTTCGTGACCTTCGAATGGCGTATATCCCTGCCCCGACTCTGACTCCGCTGCTCGAACCACAAACGACTCATTCGGGTCGAACAAGACAATATCAGCATCGTAGCCTTCGGCAATGTCACCTTTTGATAAAAGTCCATAACGCTGGGCGGGATTCCAACATACAAGTTCTGCCATGCGATTCCAGGACAGTCCGCGTTTGGAGCCTTCGCTGTGCAAACCGCTCAACATATATTCCGTGCCGCCAAAGCCAGACTTCGCCATCCAAATATCATCGGGATGTTCGGCGTTGTATTTCATTTCGGTCGAACAGCAGGCATGGTCACTGACCACCCAATCGACATCGCCGCTCAAAACTTTCTCCCACAAAAATTCCACATCTGCACGCGGACGGATCGGCGGGTTGACCTTCGCCAACACGCCATTGGGTTCGTCCACATCCAACAGCAAATGTCCAATCGTCACTTCTCTTCTAAAATTTATATGCGGGAACAAGTCACGCATCATCAACGCCGCTTCCAATGCTTTGCGAGAAGTCAAATGCAATAAATTGATATTCGCGCAACTGGTCTCATGTGCAAGATACGAAGCGATGAACACCGCCAGCCCTTCGCTATGCGGCGGGCGCGCAGCGTTATACGCATGCAATCCCTTCAACTTGCCGTCCTTCTGCACAATCGACGTGTACGCATTTAAAATATCCGCCACTTCGCAATGCAGACTCAAGCTGATGTGCGGCGCCTGTTTCGGGTTCGTTTCGATCATCTCGCTCAACTTGCGCATGATAAATTCAAAATGTGCAAAGTCGTATTTCTCGCCCTCTTCCAACTTCAAAAAATTATGCTGCTGGTCAGACTTGCCGTGCAACCCATGCCCGCCATAAAACATAAATATCTTGAACGACGACACGCCGAAGTCATTCATCAGCATCGGCATCTCGTCAATGTGACCTTTGTTAATTGGCGCAAGATGATACGCATAATCGACCCAGTATTTGCCTTTTGAAATATCCAACACCTCAGGGTAAAAATCCTTGTACGCGCCGCCCTTGTTCAAATAATATTCGCCCGTGCGAAAATATGTCAACGCCGACGTCACCCCACCCATCGCCGCAGCCTTGGACTCCGTAATCGCATCTTCGGCTAACGGAGAATAAATCCCGACATGCATGTGCCCATCGACAAGACCTGGGAACGCCAACAGCCCCTTCGCATCATGGACTTGTGCCGCCTCACTCTCAGGGATGGCTGGTGCCACCTTCGCAACTTTTCCTCCGCTGACAGCGATATCCACCGACTCGACCGTGGTCTGGTTGGGTCGCACGAGCTTTGTGTTTTTGATAAGTAAGTCGTACATGAAGGACTCCTGTAATTGGTAATTGGTAATTTTCAGGCGGCTACGATATTGTCTTGAATTAACTTCTCAATCGTCGTTTGGTCAATCCCGATTTCAGAAAGTATTTCTTTGGAATGTTCACCGATCTTTGGCGGATTGATTTCCAACTCTGAGCCTGCATCTTCCAAAAGCAAAGGTAAACGTGGAAGTTGGGTTGTATCGCCATTGGGTAAAACGGTTTCCAGTAGACTGCCTCCCTGAATCAACTGTTCATCTGTGAACAAGTCTTCGGGTTTGGCAATGGGAGAAAAAGGCAGGTCGGCGATTTCGCAGCGTTTCAACACATCGGCTTTGGAATATTTCGCAATTCTTTCCGTCAGGTTGGGGATCAACCATTCGCGCTGGTCAATGCGACCATTGTTCGTGGCGAGACGTTCATCCGTAAGCAGGTCGTGCATTTCAAACGACTCGCAGAAGCGCACCCATTGTTTGTCGCTGGTAACACCGATGAAGACCAGTTCATTGTCACAAGTGTTGAATGTTCGATAAATTGCCCAAGCACTGACTCGTGCTGGCATCGGTGGGACGGGTTCCTTGGTCACTGCCGCGTATGCCATGTGATGTCCCATTAGGAAGGCAGCGGTTTCGAACAAGGCACTCTTCACGAGTTGACCTTTGCCCGTCACGTCGCGTTCGCGCAACGCAGCGAGGACTGCAACTGCTCCATAGGTGCCACCCATCACATCTATGACAGAAGCGCCAGCACGAAGCGGCTGTCCGACGGGACCCGTCATGTAGGCGAGTCCGCTCATCATTTGGACGACTTCGTCGAGGGCGAGTCGGGCAGAGTAAGGTCCAGGCAAGAATCCTTTCAGGGAGCAGTAAACAAGTTTCGGGTAGAGAGAGGCGAGAGCGTCATAGCCAAAGCCAAGACGTGTCATCGTATCGGGCGCAAAATTTTCGACGAGCACATCCGTCGATTCCAATAATTTGAAAATGATCTCTTTGCCCTGCTCCGATTTGATATCGACTGCCAAACTTTTTTTGTTGCGATTGAAGAACGGATAATAGCCCGTGCCGAAGCCCTTGAGCTTGCGGGTCGGGTCGCCGTCGATGGGTTCAATGCGAATCACCTCCGCGCCAAGGTCTGCGAGGACAAGCCCGCAAGCAGGACCCAACACGGCGTGGCTGAATTCGAGAACGCGGAGGGGGGAGAGAGTGTGGAGGGTCATAGGCTGATATCGACGATGGACGATAGACGATGGACGATGGACAACCATGGTCTATGGTCGGTCGTCTGTGGTCTGCTATACATAATCACCATGCTGGATAAGGTAATTCACCAAGCCGCCCGCGCTGAGAATATCAATCATTTGCTGGGGCATTTTGGTGGCTTGATAGGTTTCGTTTTTTGTGTGATTGGTGACGATGCCATTTTCTAAATCAATTGAAATTGAATCACCCGATTGAATGTTGTGATGTTCCACTTCAATGACGGGCAAGCCGATGTTGATGGCGTTGCGATAAAAAATTCTTGCGAAGGTGCGTGCCACCACCACCGAAACACCCGCGGCTTTGATGGCGATCGGCGCCTGCTCACGCGACGAGCCGCAGCCAAAGTTGTTACCTGCCACCAAGATATCGCCCTGCTGAACTTTCTTTGAAAACTCAGGGTCGAGGTCTTCGAGCACATGCAAAGCCAGCGCGGACATATCCAGGGTCTTGGTGTATTTACCTGGGATGATTCGATCGGTGTCGATGTTGTCGATGGGGTAGACGTGAGCGAGATTATTAATATTTTTTGTCATATTTTGAGAACTATCGAAAACGGATAGACATGGCAAGATGAATTAACTCATCAATATTATTTTGAGTTTCCTTGTCTACTGTTCTATTATTAATTTTATCTACGATTAAATTCAACTGTTGGTCAAAAGCCTTTTGATCTTCATCGCTGCATTTGGTTGGATACATGCTTGAGCCGTTTGAGCCAATCCCAAGAATTGGATATAAATCATTCTCAAGCTGATTGAGAAAATCTTTAGAACTAAATGATGATTCAAAGACAAAACCGTTAATTGTTGGGTTGTTTGGTAAATTAATCTCAATTCTGAAAAGAGCTGTTGTATACCATGTTGGACCGTTTGGACTATTGCAGAAATGGTTTGCATTCGGAAGTTGTATCATCCATGTTACGTTTGGAGAAATCTCCTCACAAATAGTATAAATATCTTGCCATCTTGAATCACACCCTTCTTCCTTTTCAGGTTTATTTCCATAGCCTTTAAAATCTAGTGGTGTAAAACCTCTCGGTTCAGAAAAATCTTTGCTTCTTCCTCCAGCAAGGATGAAATTTGTCTCTGTATTTGAATATTCACTAAAAGAATAACCATAGAAGTATCCTGAAGTGAAGCCTTTTCCTAATCCTGTGTCAATTTGACCCCATCTGACTGGGTGTTCAAATTCAATTGAAAGTACATCATCAACGCATCTTGTGAAAACACCTATTGGTGAACAATCCAACCTTCCCTGTGTAATTTGTTTTGGCTGACCTTTTGGAATCAGGGTTGATGTTGTTGTAGGAAGAATTGGTGAGAATGTAGCAGTCGAGATTGTTGTTGGAATTGGAACAGTTGTTTCGACGAACGAACATGATGATATGAGGAGTGCAATGATAAGCAGAAATTTATTATCATATGCTCCTTCTATCCTTTTTCTGAGTTGTCCAATTCGTTTTAGTTTCATATATTTTCTGGCTCCACAATCTCCCCTGCCAGCGCGGACGCCGCAACGACAGCAGGAGAACTCAAATATACAAGCGCCTTCGGGTTGCCCATGCGTCCTTGAAAATTCCTATTCGTGGACGAGATGACCACTTCGCCATCGCCAGGCACGCCGAGGTGCGACCCGACACAGGGACCACAACCCGAAGTAATGAAGGTCGCGCCTGCTTCAGAGAGGATTTCTATCGTGCCATCTTTGAGCGCGTCGTTGAACACTTTTTTGGAAGCGGGTGCAATGATGAGGCGGGTGTTCGTCAGTTTCTTTCCTTTCAATACTTGCGCCGCGGCATGCAGGTCTTCAAGCCGTGTGTTGGTACAAGAACCGATAAAGGCATAATGGATTTTCGTGCCTTTGAGTTCGTCAATCGAAACGACGTTTTCAGGCGAGTGCGGCTTGGCAATTTGTGGATGAAGCGTTGACACATCCACGCTCAACTCGCGGACGTATTCCGCGCCGTTATCGGGGAAGGTTGGCTCGAAGGGATACCAAAGGTCAAGCCCAGTTGGGTCAACGAGACCAGCCTTCGCACCCATCTCGGAACTCATGTTGGCAAGTGCCATGCGGCTGGCAAGCGTCATGGACGTGACCGCTTCGCCTGTGAACTCAATGGCTTGATAATTGCCGCCTTCCGCACCGAGTTGTTTGATGAGGTACAACGCTACATCTTTTGCGCCAACGTTTTTACGAAAAGCGCCGTTCAATGTGACCTTGATGGTCTTCGGTACTTTGAGCCAGGTCTTGCCCGTCAACATCGTCGCGGCTAAGTCCGTCGAACCGACGCCAATGCCGAAAGCGTTCAACGCGCCATAGGTCGGGGTGTGCGAGTCCGCGCCGAGGAAGAGGTCACCAGGTTTGACGTGCGCATTCTCCACCATCAACTGGTGGCAAATCCCTTCGCCAATGTCGTACAGCCTGCAACCCATCTCTGCCGAAAAATCGCGCATGAGTTTGTGCAGGTTTGCCACGGTCTCGTTCGGCGCGGGGGAAGCGTGGTCGATGACCAGAGACACTCGTTCGCTGTCCCAGAGTTTCTTGCCGCCCATCTGTCGAAATGCCTTAATCGCAAACGGTGAAGTCGCATCGGTCGCCATCACACCATCCACGCGGACAATGGCAATATCGCCCGCTTTCACGGGCTTGCCAGCGTGCTGGGAGAGGATTTTTTCGCTAATGGTTTGGTTCATTGGTAATTGGTAATTGGTAATTGGTAATTGGTAATTGGTAATTGGTAATTGGAGATCTTGTAACTACTAATCTCTAATTACCAATCTCTATTCTCTATTCAACTAACCTATGCATCTTCGCGGGCAGTTCTTTGCCCAAAAATTCTTCCATGCGGCGCGAGAGTTCGGCAACCTTCTTAATATCCACGCCTGTTTGAATGCCCATTTCATGCAGCATGTTGGCGGTGTCTTCCGTTGCCACGTTGCCTTTTGCGGTTTGAATGAACGGACAACCGCCGAGTCCGCCAAAGGAAGTATCGAACATCGTGACGCCTGATTTCAATGCCGATAAAAGATTCGCGAGACCTTGTCCGCGCGTGTCGTGCAAGTGCAGCACTACAGGTACATTACCCGCCAACGGCAACACTTCCTGCACCACACGTCGAATCAATTGCGGGTTGCCAAGCCCAGCCGAGTCGGCGAGTGAGAGTTC
>JBDKJK010000067.1:0-3041 GCA_039796675.1 Chloroflexota bacterium | reverse complement strand
CGCTCGTGATTGAAACCGTGGCTGTATCAGAAGTCATTTCGTTGCTGATACCGCGGGTTTTATCGGGGTAAAGCGTTTCGTGATGAAGATGCCAGCGCAGGTTTTCTGTGAAGACGCCGGTGACTTCGCCCTGCCAGGGGATGAGGGAAACGATGTCTCCGCTTCTTCCTCCGACTTGGACCTGGTCTCTGCAAAAGAAAATTTCTTCTATGCCGTCAGTGAGGCGAACGTCGAGGGTCGAAAGTCGAAGGTCGGATAGGAGAGTGATGTTGGCGAGGGTTTGGTCCATGCGACCACCGAGGGCGGCGAGGATGAGGATGGCTTCGGGATTGAAGGTGAGAGCATGGTTGATGGCAAGTTCGAGGTCGGTTTCGTTTTTGTCAGCGGGGAAACGGATGAAGGTTTCAGGTTTCAGGTTGAAGGTAGCTGGAAGCGAATCCATATCACCGATGATCGCATTGGGAGTGAATCCTAACGCGATGGCGTGACGTGTGCCACCGTCCGCGCAGAGGATGAAGTCATCAGGGCGGATGAGTTGGCGGGCTTTTTCGAGGTTTGGCAGGTTGCCGTTGGCAAAGATGATGATTCTCATAGGTAGACGATGGACGATAGACCGTGGATGATGGAAGACCATGGTCAATGGTCTACGGTCCATCGTCGGTATTCGGTTAAAACAAAAACATCCTCACAGCAGCGGAGGATGTTGGCAGGTGTATGGTGAAATCCCTCCGCTGGTATTAACCAGATCAGGTAATGCGGATCGAGCGCGTTCACGCTCCTCTCAGTCCCGTTGGGCGGGGCTCTCCGTTCGGTTGTGGTTCAGAGTATAGGGCTATGGTGTGGGAATGTCAAGTAAAAAAATACCGCAAAGTAAACTTTGCGGTACGTTAGCGAACTCGGCGTTTCCATTCTTCTTTCATTTGCAACTCGCTTGGGCTAACCCCCGAGTCCAGTGCGAGAAAGTCTACTAGCAGGCGATTGAACTGGGAAACATTATCAAGCATTGGGAAGTGCCCAGAACCTTCGAGGTTGATCTGGTGCATGTGCATCGGTAGATTATTGGATTCCTGGGATGGCACAGTGGTAAATGCTTGATCGTTTGCTCCGTACACGAAAAGACAGGGAACCCCAAAATTGCGGACCTGCGGGAAAATGACGTCCGTTTGTAAACTGCTCATCGAGGCGGTAACAGCTGCCGGGTCCACTTTGGAGGCGTCTGAAAGGGCGGTCATGGCTTCGGGCTGGCGCGCGGTCAACCATTCGGCAAGTTCGGTGGCGGGGGCTGTCCGCATGCGGGGTGCAATCAATTGATACTCCAACGGGGCGCTGATCGCCATCATGCGGTCTACACTTTCGTATTTCGTTTTCAGATATTGAAAGGCGACCATAGCGCCAAGGTCGTGCCCAACCAGTGCAACCTTGCCAATACCCATTTCGTTGAGGAAACGGTCTAGCAACAGCGCTTGTTTTTCGATCGAGTAGCTTTTCGGTTCACGGACGGTATCGCCGAAGCCGAAGAGGTCGATGGCATAGGCGCGGAACGATGTGGATGCGACCTGCATGGCATTGATCCAATAACGCCATGAGCCGACCCAGCCGTGCAGGAAGATGATGGGACGACCACGTCCCAACGCCTCGTAATGCACCATCGATCCGTCAAGTATGATTGCGCTCATTTATTTTCCAAATTTCGAAAGTATGGCTTTCACCCGTTCCACGAGCTGGTCGGGGGCGAATGGTTTGAGTAAATATTCCTCGGCACCTGCTTCGATGCCGGTTTGAATTTCAGAATCCTGCCCTTTGGCAGAAAGAAAAACCACGGGGATATCTTTCAGCGCGGGGATCTGCTTCATGGCGCGGCATGCATCGTAGCCGGTCATGCGAGGCATACGTACATCCATCATGATCAGGTCGGGGATGAGTTCCTGTGCCTTATGATACGCTTCTTCACCGTTCATGGTCGTGGTCACTTCATGACCGGCAAAGCGAAGGGTGAATGCCACCAATTCGCGAATATCCGGTTCGTCTTCTGCTATTAAAATTCTTGCCATTTATGCTCCGTTTTTATATACGGGCAGGGTGAAGGAGAACGTACTGCCTTCGCCCGGCACGCCTGTACTTTTCATCCAAATTCGTCCGTTGTGCATCTCAATCAGTTGACGGACAATCGGCAGACCCAGCCCGGTTCCAGGGGTTGCCAATACGAGCGGATGCTCGCCGCGGTAAAAACGTTCAAAGAGACGTGACTGGTCTTCAGGCTTTACGCCAATGCCATTATCTTGCACATCCACCTGCACTTCGCCATCGCTATCATGGATGTTCACCATAATGGCGCCGTTCTCAGGGGTGTAATTGAAAGCATTGTTGACGAGATTGCTGATGATCTGGCGGACTCTTGCTCCATCTCCTTGAATAGGCGGAAGGGTCTTCGGCGCATCCAGAGAAAGCGCAATGGGTTTGCTCTCATTCTGTGAACGGCGCAGCACTTCTGCCACCACTTCTTCGGCAATATCGTAAAGATTAACCTTACCTTGTTCCAGCTTCACACGCCCAGACTCAATGCGAGAGATATCTAGCAAGTCACTCACTAAGATGTTGAGTCTGTCAATGTTGTTTCTCACGACTTCGAGGAAGTGCATTTGATTCTCGTTCAATGCGCCAGCTGCGCCCATCGTCAGAATATCTACATAGCCTTTGATGGCGGTCATGGGTGTGCGCAACTCATGGCTGACCGTCGCCACAAATTCAGATTTGAGGCGATCCACTTCCACTTCGCGGGTAATATCACGGAAGATAGAAACGGTGCCGAGGAAGTCATTGATGAGGATCACCGGCGCCAAGTGGATAAGGACAACGCGTCCGTTCTCGAGTTCTAGTTGCTCGGCATACATTTCACCAATTTGATACGTAGAAGTGTCTTCAGACCAGCGCCGGATGGTCTTAATCCACTCTGCAGATGAACTACCAAACAACCCAACAAAGCCTTCGAGTGATCTTCCAAGCAATTGTGTATCGTCCATACCGAGTACGCGGGTGATGGA
>JBDKJK010000066.1:0-13863 GCA_039796675.1 Chloroflexota bacterium | reverse complement strand
AAGAACATCTTTCGCAAATGGGGCAGCTCGCCTTCAACTTACCCACGCCCGACGGCTACCCCGACACGAGCAATGCATGGCAAGGCAACCTCATGCCACGCTGGCAATTTGCCTTTGAATTGATTCGCAACGAGCTTCCAAAAACAAAACACAACCTCAATGCTTTATTGGATGTCGCCTCTACGGGCAGTTTACACACCGACGTGGATTCTCTTGCCTCATTGCTTTTCGGCACGCCGCTAGATCGCCTCACCCGCGACGGGATGATTAATACCGTCCATTCGGCAGGTGCCACGCCTGAAGAGACTCTGCAAATCATCGCCGCGAGTTTGATTGCATCCCCTGCCTTTCAGTGGCGTTAGTGTCCCGTCATTGCGAGGACGGTGATCTTCCGTCCGAAGCAATCTCATGACACGACGCGCGAGATTGCTTCGGGCAAAGAGCAAGAGCGCCCTCGCAATGACGGAAAATTTAGGAGTATACATGTTACAGACCTTATCTATGCTTCAACCCATCCCAACCAAAACATGGATGCCGCGCCTATCCTTCGCGCCGAAGAACACTGCTCCACGTGGAGATACTCTTGTGGTCGTCTTCCTGCGCGGCGCCGCGGATGTGCTCAACATGGTCGTGCCGCATGGTGAAGAAGCCTATTACGCGCTACGTCCCACGCTTGGAATTCCAAGACCTGATGATGGAAGAAAGAAGAAAGAGGAACGAGTTGTAGATTTGGATGGCTTCTTTGGTTTGCATCCCAATATGAGTCCGCTACTTGATGTCTGGCAGACTCAGCAACTTGCCATCATCCACGCTTGTGGCGCACCTGACGAATCGCGCAGTCACTTCAAAGCAATGGAACTGATGGAACGCGGCGTGGACGATGAACGCGGTCCTGCCTCCGGTTGGATCGGGCGTCACCTCGCCACGTTGAACACAGGCAACTCATCGCCTTTGCGAGCCGTGGGCATGGGCAACCGTCCTCAGCGCAGCTTGAGCGGAAGTGTCCCCGTCTCTGCCCTGCGCTCCATCGCAGACTTTCATCTCGGCGGTGATGTACGCGCCCTGCAACAAATGCGCGCCGCACTAAGTTACGTTTATCAAAATGATGAACTCGGTCAAGACACCTTGTCTATTATGGATACCCTCCAAAAACTCGACCCACTCAATTACCAATCACCAATTACCAACTACCCCGACACCGAATTCGGTCTCGCCCTAAAACAAACCGCCATGCTCATCAAAGCGGAAGTCGGTCTTGAAGTCTCAGCCATTGACCTCGGCGGCTGGGACACGCACTTCACCCAAGGCTCAATGACTGGTCTCATGCCAAATCTGATGAAAGACCTCGCCGAAGGTCTCGCCGCCTTCCATGCCGATATGGCAGACCACATGAGCAAACTCACCACCGTCACCATGTCTGAGTTTGGGCGGCGCGCCTACGAGAACGGCAGCCTCGGCACCGATCACGGACACGGCAGCATGATGATGGTCTTGGGCGGCAATGTGGATGGAGGCAAAGTCCACGGGCAATGGCCCGGACTGGAAGAAGGTCAACTGATTGGTCCCGGTGACTTGGCGGTGACCACCGATTACCGCGATGTGCTCTCTGAAGTGTTATCGAAGCGCTTGAACAACTCTGCAACCAGCGATATCTTCCCCGAATATTTACCTCAGCCTTTAGGTGTGGTTAGATAGTTTTTCTTGGAAAACCCTACTGCAGGATGCTTGTCTGGGTTTTCCAGTTGTGCTACACTACTGAAAATTCTAAAAGAAAGGAAGTACTGTTTTGTGAAGATTGTAAATAATGAACGAATGCTATATGATGCAAGTGCCTCCTGTCAGGGCGCCCGTTTAAGTTAATCTTTTCGGGTTTTGCTTTTATGACCGCCGGTCTTGCACCTGCGGTTTTTTTTATTCTTGGTTGTAAAGGTAGTAAAAGATGTCAGTTATCGAAGTTAATGATCTTAGCAAGGCGTTTCAGGTTCCGAAGAAGGAACCCGGATTAATAGGCGCGGCGAAGGGGTTGTTTCGTCCGCGTTATGAAAACAAAAAGGCGGTAGACCAGCTCAACTTCCAGGTGGAAGCGGGAGAGATCGTTGGATATATCGGCGTTAATGGTGCGGGCAAGTCCACTACTATCAAGATGCTTACAGGCATCCTCATGCCTTCGGGTGGAACGGTACGTGTGCTGGGGCGTGACCCGCACAGACAACGTGTGGAGAATGCCCGTGAGATTGGTGTGGTCTTTGGGCAACGCACCCAATTATGGTGGGATCTGGCGTTGATCGAGTCGTTGAATCTTATCGCAAAGATTTATGATGTGCCGCCTGCCCGTTACAAAATGGCTCTTGAACAATTCACAGAGACGCTCGAGCTTGCTGATCTGCTCAATGTGCCTGTACGCAATATGTCGTTGGGACAAAAGATGCGCTCGGAACTCGCCGCAGCCTTGATTCACCAACCGAAAGTAGTCTACCTTGATGAGCCTACCATCGGTTTAGACCTGATCGTGAAGGAACGTATTCGCCATTTTATCAAGCAGGAGTGCGGCTCAAAAGGTATGACTGTGATGCTGACTACGCATGACCTTGGCGATATTGAAGAACTGTGCCAGCGTGTCATCATTATCGATAGCGGGCATGTCATTTACGATGGCCCCATTGCAACCATCAAGAAGCGCTTTGGGAAATTTCGCGAGATCACATTCGAGACGGTGGAAGATGTAACGCGCCTGAGCTTGCCTGACGGTGCGGAAATCCTTGCTTCAGAAGAACGCAAAGTGCAAATTCGTTTTGACCGTACTATCAGCACGGCAAGTCAGGTTGCTGGTGCGGTCATGAATCAGATCGAGGTTAAAGATTTCTCACTCTCTGAGCCAGACCTTGCGGATATCGTCAAGCAGATCTACAACGGCGCATTGGATAGAGAGGCAAAATGATCCGTTCTATGAATCGCCGCGTTTCAGTCTATGGCGCTTTGTTTGCCATGATCCCCAAAATGTTCATGGCATATCAGTTATGGTTTTGGGCGGGGTTGGTGATGAATATCATTAGCATCACCATTCTATATTTTTTCTGGGATGCCATCTACGCCAACTCTACTGTCATTTCTGGGCTGACGCGCCAGCAAACCATCAATTATATTTTGCTGGCATTCTTCTTTATGCCGCTTGTGGGGAATGACTTGCTGTGGGAATTTGGTAGTAATCTGCGCGAGGGGCTGATGATCCATCATTTGTTGCGCCCAGTCAATTTTCAGATGATGAATTACGCTCAACAACTCGGAGGGTTGGTGACGCGCATGGTGTTTCAACTGCCGATCATTCTGCTGGCAATGTTTCTCTTTGATTTGAAATTTCCTTCCGATGCAGGCACATGGGTTGCTTTTCTCGTTTCGGCGTTGTTGGGGTTTACGGTGATGTTCTTCTTCTCGTGGGTGCTGGCTTGTATGGCGTTCTATACCACCGAGATCTGGGGGTTGGGTGTGTTGATTGAAGGCATTACCATTTTTTTCAGCGGCTCGCTCGTTCCATTGGTAATGATGCCTGATTGGTTGCGTGCAATTGTGTTAAGCGTCCCATTTGCACAAGCGTTGGCTGTGCCGGTTGGATTATTGTCTGGTATTACACCTCTGTCTGACGCGCCGCGCATGTGGCTGATTCAGATTATCTGGATCGTTGGGATGTGGCTCCTCTCTAATTTGGTGTTCCGATTTGCCATCCGTAAGATCACGGTGCAAGGAGGGTAAGATGACAAGATACCTTGACCTATACTGGCTCTTTCTCATTCAGCGCCTCAAAACGTTAATGGAATACCGTATGAGTTTTATTCTTGGGGCTGCCTCCACCATCTCCTTGCAAGCGGCGAGCATTGCTGCCGTGTGGGTGGTGATGCAGCAAGTGCCCAGCCTGAATGGCTGGTCGTATAACGAAGTGCTGTTAGTGTATGGTTTTGTGACGTTGACCAAGTCTATCAATCATATGTTTGCAGATAATTTATGGACTGTCGGACGTGTATATATTCGCACTGGTGGTTTTGACCGCTTCCTCGTCCGCCCGATTGACCCGCTCTTCCATCTGCTGGCAGATCGTTTTTGCCAGGATGGCGTTGGAAATTTCATCGTCGGTTTGGCGCTCGTGCTCAAGACCTCATTTGACCTTGGCATCGAATGGACGTTTCTCAAGGTAGCTATGTTGATCGTGACGGTCATCAGCGGCGGAGTGATCTTCATCGCGCTGAATCTCATTTCTGCGGTTTCCGCTTTCTGGATAGTGGATTCTGTGCCCGTCACACGACTCATCTTTGACAATCATTTGTTTGCCCAATATCCGCTCACGATTTACCCGCGGGCGATTTCCATTTTGCTGACGTGGGTCATCCCGTATGGGTTTGCATCTTTCTACCCTGCCAGTTATCTGCTTGGGCGCGAGGTTGGGAATCTTGCCTGGGGTGCGCCTTTCATTGCTGCCTTCTTGATGTTCATCGGATATCGCTTCTGGCAGTTTGGGCTGCGGTACTATTCGGGAACAGGTTCATAAAATAACCTAATTACCCCCGAATTTAATAGGGACGCAAAAAACGCTGATTATTTGCTCTTATCAGCGTTTTTTGTATGAAACAGTATTTCATTGGCTATTAAAAATGAACTCACTCGTACAACCTTAAGTTTAAGGCGAGTGAGTTCATTTAAGGACTTCCAAAATCCACTACGATGTAATCTCCGTAGGAGCCATTCGAGAAGTATGCATACCCCACACCCATCTCTGTAGACTTGGGGTTGAGAATGGCGTCGCGGTGGATCTGGTCGTTCATCCACCAGGTGATGGCAGCTTGTGGTCCACCCCCGCCGTAGATGATCTCTTCAAAATATGAAGGGGAGTATCCCGATGCGAGAATGCGGGAATACGCTGAAGAACCGTCTGAACCGGTGTGACTGATGCTGCTATTGCATGCCATGTCTGCGGCATGGGCTTGAGCTGCATTGGTTAAGATGGTATTGATCGTCAATGCGGGCAGACCGGCATTAGCACGTTCCTGGTTGATTGCTGCAGCGATTTGACTCACATAGCCTGCATTTTGTGAGATATTGCAATTCCCGCCCGTTCCAGCGGATGTGGTTGGGGCACCACCTGAAACCGTTGCTTGCGGTGCTGAACCTCCGCTGCCCACTGTGATCTTCACCCAGAATGTCTTTTCAATGCCGATCGGCACATCTTTCCCTTCGGGGTTATTCAATGTGAAGTAGCCGGTGAAGGAGCCATTGGTGGTTGGGGCGGTCAGATCCACTGAAACTTGGACAGATTTCTTTAGAAGCGTTTCAGGTATCGGCGCAGAGAGAGGCGCGTTCATTTGATCGCCAGCGGCAAACTTGAGGGTGTATCCATACCACGGACAATCGCCGTTGTTGATGAATTCCCAGGTCTTGGTAAATGTCTCGCCCGGCTTCATCTGTGTTCCGTCGGGGATGGTAACATCGCGGACGAGCACGGCGCTGTCCTGACAGTTCGGGTCGATGGTGACGGCGAAAGTGGGTGTGAGGATGACCGCAGGGGTGGCAGTGAGAGTCGGCGGCACATACCCAGATTTGGTTGGCGGCAGGGTGGCGGTGACAAAATTCGAAGGGACGGGCGTACTGGCTTCTTGTGTCTCCACCGAAATGCAGGCAGAAAGAAAAAGCACAAGGCTAAGTGTAAAAAATATTTTATTTTTCATAAGGAATATGGTCCATCGTCTACGGTCAGGGTCTTAGAAAGTGTTTCTTAAATCTTTTAGGACACGGATGGCACGGACTTCACTGAGTTTAACGGAAAAAACCCTTTAAAAATCCGTACTGTTCCGTGCGATCCGTCAAATCCGTGTACTTAAGAAACAGGGTCTTAGAACATCATCATCTGACCTTCGGCTTTTTCAACCGGGTCACTGGCGATCTGTTCTTCGAACGTTTCGCGCGTCAAAATAGGAAGGTCTAACACGCTGCGAAGTAGACGATATTTTGCTAATTTATGTTTCTTCAATTTTTCTTTGAGCGAAGGGTCACGATCTTGTTTATATGCCGCGAGAGCCGCCCGCCCACCGGGGATGACAAGAATCGTCTGCTCATCGATCTGTTTCAACGCGCGGTGGATCAATGCCGAAGCCAGCACATGGAATTTACGTACAGGTTTGCTGTGTTCGAACCATGTGACTGTTTTTTCTTTCACATTGGTTTTGTACTCTAAGCGTTTGCCGATTTCTTCCAATAAGGCAAAATGGCTCTTCATCTCATCACGACGTGCCGAGGCATAATCTTCGTTTCGTAAAGTCCAAATGCCGCCGTCTTTTTCTGCATAGGAATTCAGAATGGCATAGATCAAGCCTTTAGATGGAGTTAGCAACCCCATGAATTGTTTGTTTAATTCTTCTTCTACTTCCAAAAAAATAACTTGCGGATTCTTTTGCAGATAGGTCACAATTGCCACTTCGATCTTGTCCGAAAGAGATTCAGAATGTCCCTTCGCCAGGCTCCACACACCCGTATCCACACCTTCGCCGGTGGAGTAGTGAACGAACTCGCGGCTGTCTTTCAAGGCTTGTTCCATCACGCTTTGGGTTTTGCGCATGGCAAAGTCAAATTCATCTTGCGGCTGCTTCAATGCATTGACCTCTGCCAACGCCACCAAGCCAGCGGTGTGCAAATGCAAATAGCCAGATGGCTCACCTCTTGCCAATAGATAATCGCGTATCGCTTTCCGCGCCGTTTCTACTTCCATTTCAGCGGCAACAGGTTTCTTGCCGCTCTTCCATAGAACTTGCACGGGGTCATGCTCGGTGCGCAACGCCACACTTTCCAATTTGAATCCGGTGATCGATGCAGCCGTCAATGCCGAAGTCATGAATGGCGCTTCGGGTTCAGGCATCAAACCAAAAAATGGAATCCCATCGGCGAGCAATTCATCCAAATGACTGAACATAGCGAACAAAGCCGTGGCGCTCCACGCCCAGTCGTATCGTCTGCGGCGCAATGCCACCTTGTATGGCTCCACGGCTTCGCTGCCCCACAACCAACCCGCCCACAACGCCGAAAGAGTCCAAAACGCCTGATTGGGTCTTGGGATCGAAGTGACCACCGCTGCAATTGGAATTTCTCGTTTGACTTCATGCGCAAGGTCTTTCAAGCGACCTTCATAGATGCAGATGCCGCCCGTCTCTGGGATTTTTCGCCGCTCTTTGGCGTGCCACGCTTCAATGACAACGGGTGAGCCTGATTCAGCAAACAAGCTGATGCCACGCTCGAGCATGGTCCACAGATTATTCTCGCGAAATTGACTTGGCGTATTCAGCAGCTTCGGGCGCGGACGTTCCGCCGGATGCCCCCACAGGGTATTGCCAGCATCAAAGGCTAATAGCAGCAACGCGGTCAACGCACGGCGGCGAGACTCGCTGAGGTCTAAACTATCCAGTCGATTCAGAATCGTGCCGAGCACATACAACGGGCGCGGCAAATAATGCTCAATGGCTTCCTCTGCATAAACACGGTCTTCATCTTTCAGCGAAACCACCCGTTCAAAGAGACGCGTTCGGTGCAGTGTATCTGTCCCTGCAATTTGCAAGGCGAGTTCTTTATCCGAGTCCGTGGCAATTCGCTCGCCAGAGTCTTTGCAATGCGGGCATTCATAAATTTTGGCATAGGGCACATCGTCCCCTTTGCGCCAAAGAAAATATTGAGCATAGATCTGCTTTTCACATTTTTCGCATTGAGTTAAATAGAGAGATTGCAGATGTTGTTCGAGTCGTTCGTCCCCTTTTTTTACAGCACCCAATGCGGCAAGCGCCGCAACAAAGTCCGCTTGGGGTGGCGGGTTGGCAAAAATTTCTAACAAGAAACGTGTGATTGGGTTATTCGCCGTGACTAGCACACGGTATCCGCTTCGGGCGGCTTCGAGGGCAAGTTTCGGGGAGAATCCGAATGGGTCGAGCAACCAGGTACCGGCTAAGGTCTGACGCGAGAGCCAGCCTGAGATGGTGCCATCTTCCAGCGCAGGTAAAAAGCGTGAGAGTGGACCCACGTCTACGGGTTTGAATCCTGGAATGTATGCTTGAGATTCCATATTACACCAGCGCTTTGCTGATGGCTTTTCGAGGTGTGGCGTTGAGGTCGATCTCGATGGCGGAAAGCAAAATTTGAATGGCGAGGATCACAGAAAGAGTCGGCAAGATGACCGTGCCGGTTGGCGCGGCAATGCCCAACTCGGCATATTGAATCCATTTGGTGATGCCGAAGATCAAACCAAAAAGTAAAAGAGGAATGCCTGTTAGTAAATAGATCGACATCATCGAAAAATCGAAGATGAAGTATTTGAGGATAATGCGTTTGATGAGAGTGCGCGTGAGCTTGTATGGAAATTCAAAAAGCACACGCTTGATCGAAAGGCTCGAAACTTCATTGCCATACCGTGCAGGGATGGTCACATCTTGCACGAAGGCATCGCGCAAATAGAGCCGCGAAAGCATGGAGGTTTCGAAATAGTAGCTTTTATCAATATGGTCGAGCGGAAGTTGCGCCAGCATCTCAGCTCGAATCGCAAAGAAACCGTTGGTGGGGTCAAAGATGTTCCAATACCCAGTTGCCGCTTTGGTTAGAAAACTCAAGCCGAGGTTGCCAATGCGGCGCACGATCGGCATTTGGCGCAACGCGTCAAAATCGCGAAAACGGTTGCCTTTGGCATAGTCTGCTTCGCCGGTGATGAGCGGCGTAATAAGTGCCGGAATATAGTGCGGGTCCATTTGCCCGTCGCCATCCACCTTAATTACAATTTCAGTGCCAAGCGCCAACGCCTGCTTGAAACCTGATACCATGGCACCGCCAACTCCCTGATTTTTTTCGTGGCGAATTAAGATGATGCGTTTGTCTTTTTTCGCGGCAGAAGATACAAGGTCGGCGCAAGAGTCGGGCGAGGCATCATCTACGACGATGATGTGCCTCACAAAACGTGGAATACCCAACAGAACAGACCTAATTTCATTCTCTGCCCGATACACAGGGATGACGACGGCGATCTTGAATTTCGAAAAATTCATGCTTAAGATTGTAATCGAAAAGGTGATAGAATTTCCGCAAGGAGTACCTTCATGGCTACCGGGGAACGCATTCTCATCGTTGACAACGACCCAGATATTACCGATCTGATCGGGAGGCAATCCCTGCAGCCGCTGGGGTATAAAGTGACAGTGGCAGGCGATGCGGGCTCTGCGATTAAACTCGCGCTTCAGACTCCGCCCGACCTGATTCTCGCGAACATTAATTTGCCTGGCCTGAGCGGTAAAGATCTGTTAGCGGCGCTTACTTCCCAAAACATCAAATCTCCCGTGATTGTGATCGCAGAAAAAGGGCAGGAACATGATGCGATTCAGGCATTTCGCCTTGGGGCAATCGACGTCATATTCTGGCCCCTGCGCGACGCTGAAGTCGTTTCCATTGTGGAACGCGCTCTGCGCCAGACTCAGGAAACCCGCGAACGGCAAAAACTAGACCGCCAACTTAAGGCAACCAACGAGATCCTTCAACGCCGCCTGCGCGATATGACCACCATCCTTTCGATTGCGAAGGCGGTTACGTCTGTGAGTGACCAGCGCTATTTGTTTGACCGCATCCTCGAAAGCGCCATGCAATTAGGCGAAGCCGAGATGAGCTGGGTGATGCTGCGTGAAGAAAAAGGCAACCAATACATGTTGCGTGCCCAGCGCGGATTGCCCGATGCTTGGTCTAAGAAAATGAACCAGCCGATGGACGATGGTATTAGTTCGTTGGTGGCGCTTTCAGGCGAAAGCCTCTTTATGAATGGAACGCCTCTGCATAAGTTCAAGATCGCCGCACTCGGAAGTGCCGCCGGTGTGGTGCCGATCAAGATCAAGAATGAAGTTATCGGTCTCTTGATCGTGGTGCGAAAAGAAGATGTGGAATTCGTGCGCGATTCACAGACCATGCTCGAAGCCATGGCAGACTATGCTTCTATTTCGTTGGTGAATGCCAGGTTATTCCGTGCCCTTGAGCAAACAGCCGAAGGTGCGCGATTAAGCGAAAAGACACGCTACGAGTCGCTGGACGCGTTGCGTAAATCGATCCGTGCTGAAGTTGAATCTGGAGTTTACCCGCTCAACCTGGTGTTGACGGAAATGCCCGGTGCTCTCAACCCCGACCAAAAGAAAGCTCTCGAAACCGTGAAAACGGTATTGGGTCGGTTATTAAGCGCTTCTGAAGAAACGATCGCCAAACAAAAGTAAACAGGAATTTGATTGCGCTGATGGCAAAACAGGATTTGATTCTGCTGGCAATGGATGCATCGCCACTATTGGATTTAATGGTCAAGGCATTGGGTGAGCATGGGTTTGATGTGGCGATGGTGCAAGACGCATCTGCATTGGAACGGTCAGTCCAGCAATCCATTCCGGCATTGATTATTGTTGGCGAGAATTTAAGTGGCGGCAATGTCTTCTCTATTTCGGCGGAGATCTTGGAAAAATTCCCTTCCATGCCGATCATTTTGTATACAGAAAAAGATTCGCCAAAAGCAGCCGCCCAAGCGATTAGAACAGGCATTAGCGGGTATCTTCACCAACCCTTGAAAGCAGACGATATTGTGCAGGAAGTAGCACGCAGCCTGACCCGCGCCCGAAAGTTAGGAGATTGGCTGCGCCGCGAAGTGAAGCGCAACACGGCGTCGTTGGAGCAAAAGGCTAAAATATCGGAAGCAGAACGGGTCAAGTTGGAGGCGATTATTTCCAACATCCAGGATGGTGTGCTTGTGTTGGATGAGTATCATCACATCCTGCTTGCCAACCGCACCATCTATGAAACTTTCAGCCTGAATGGAACGCCGATCTTGGGCAAGTTCGTGAAGGATGTCATCCCCAATGCCGACCTAAGCGCCCTAATAGACCGCGCACAGAAGGGCGCTCTGAAATATCATGAGATCAACTTTGATGATGGGCGCGTCTATAATGCGCAATATACGCCTCTGCCGCGCATTGGCAGCGCCATTACCATGCAGGATATTTCCTATTTGAAAGAGATCGACCGTTTAAAGAATGATTTTGTTCATACGGTATCTCACGACCTGCGTTCTCCGCTTACTTCGGTTCTCGGTTATATGGAGTTGATCGAGCGTACGGGTCCCCTTAACGAGTCGCAGCACGAATTTTTGGGGCGTTTGCAAGCCAGTGTTCATCACATGACCGGTTTGGTGAATGAATTGCTTGATTTGGGGCGGCTTGAATCTGGTTTCGATACCCGTCGTGAGGCGGTTTACCTCGATAATATGCTCGAGTACTCACTGAACGTCTTCGATAATCAGATCAAGAAAAAGAGAATCCATCTGACGACTGAAATTGCCGGAGATTTGAAACCGCTGCGTGCCAACCCGATTCGCATTCGCCAGATGATCGATAACTTGGTGGGGAATGCCATCAAATACACACCGGAAGGCGGCACTGTAAAAGTGAGTATGAATATGCAGGAGAGTCAGATCATCTTCCGCGTGGCAGATAGCGGACCGGGTATTCCACCTGATGAGCAGAACCGCATCTTTGAGAAATTCTTCCGCGCCTCGAACCGCCCTCAGGCAGTGGAAGGTACCGGGCTGGGGCTGGCGATCGTCAAATCCATTGTCGAAAGTCATCAGGGGCGTGTTTGGGTCGAATCGAAAGTGGGGATTGGCTCAACCTTTATTGTTCTTCTCCCCACTCACGAGTAAATTCTACAGAACAAATACATTAAAATGCTGACGCCGGGTGAAAAACCCGGCGTCAGCTTTCGCCAAAGGAGGAGACAGATTTTGTGTTGAGGTGTCTGCGACCGTCTCCATAACCATGTTAATCCATGCCATCCTTTTTGGGCATCGTCATATGTCACCGATCAAGGATGATGAAACACATATAGGTTAACGACCAGCCAGAAAGCTCCGTGCCTGGGCAAGCGCTTCATCCAAGGTGGAATAGGTTCTCATTTGAAGGCTTGGGTTGCCGGTGATCATTTTCGAAACACGGCGCTCCACATGAGCCAGACAAAGCACAGGCTTGCCCGCGTTCAGCGCATACCCGATCTCATAGCCAACGCCATGCGAAGGCACGCCCACTTCGGCGATTAGCACGTCACATTCCCGTATCCATTTCACATCGCGTTCGTACACATCTCGTGGGGTCAGCATGCGTTCCCCTTGCATAGACTCAGATTGAGCAAGATGTGAAGTGGGAATAATATGCCCGTCGGACTCAAGCTCGGCGACAAAACGTTGGTAGAACGACTCGAGTTCACGTCCGCCAGTGATAGAGCAGGCAAAGTAGATATTCATTTTTTAGGGAGTTTCGAGAGGATGGAAATATCGCGCCGATGCTGAGGTGTGGGCACATCGCCGCCGTGGCGCAAACTATCCATTTCTGCACTGAAGCGCATCCACTCTTCTACAAGGATGATGATATGCGGAGACTTGTCTTTGAAAAAGAGCGGAGAGAGGAACAACCGAAGCATGCCCTGAGACATGGGCAGCGAACTCACCTCGATCACAATGGCAGTCATTTTGGCAAGCGGCACAACAATATCTTGAAGAGATTGTGAAATGCTTTTCGGCGGAAAGATCGAACCAAGATTGGCTGTGGTGGTACGGCGAAAACGTTTATATGAAATATTCAAACGCAAGAAAGGGGTTACCAGCCGCAGATGATCGGTGAACGGTTGTACATAGGCGCTCTTACGCAGCAGGAACACCATCAACCCGCCGATCACAGTAAACACCCCAAGGATGGCAAAGGTCAGCCAGCGCCATTCTTCATACCCCCAACTTCGCAATGCCCACGCCAGCCCAAGCATTGCCAACCCCAGCGCAAAAACCGCTGTCCACCAGCGGCTCATCATTGCAGTAAAAATGACCAGTGGATAGCGGCGTCCGCCTTTAGGAGCCATGGCTAATCGTCCTCATCCATGTTAGGAAGTGCTTCGCTTCCCTCTGGACCTGGAGCCTGTTCGCCGTTCATTTGGCTTAATAGCCGCCCGATGGCTTTTTCGAGGTGCCCTCCGCGCAGGCTGAAGGTGATGTCGCCGCGAGTCTTTTCGATAATGCCGCGTGCCAGATCGGTTTGGCGGCGCAGTCCGTTCGTGATGGCGTCGGGGTAATCCATGGTGACGAGGATGGAGTAGATCTCGTCCATCACGCCCATCAGCCGTTCGGCTTCACTCGAATATCCGTGACGGAGAATGTCGAGCGTGCGGCGGCGCAGTTCGCCGACGACTTCTGCCAACCCGTTGAGAAAGGTTGCGGGTTCAACACCCAGCTCTTCCGGAGTCGGAAGCGGCTGGCTTTTGATCAAGGCGCAGGTCACGTTCGCTTCCACAAATTCTTTGAGCGCATCCTGTGTGTATCCCGCGTGGAAGAGATCGGGGTATGAGACCAGAGAACTGCGTAATGTATCCGCAAGCCCTTTTGCTTCGAGCAACTGCGCTTGCATGGTTTCAATATCATCACGATGTACTGCACGGATGGCGAGCGAACAAGCGCGGGTTAACTGGCGTGCCTGAGTAAGCGCCTGATCACGCGCTGCGGTACGGGCGTCAAAATTTTTGCGGATCTGGTCAGCAATAGATTCAAGCTTGTGCATGGGGTTATTCTTTGGGTGGTTCGGGCGGCTGCTGAAACGGGCGGAAGAGATTGTCGGCGAGGGTTGAGTTGACAGGCACATTGATCTCGCCGTAGGCGGCTTCATAGCGGGCAATGTTTTCGGTGAGTGCCCGCATGAGCAGTTTGGCACTGAGCGGGGTCATCACCACACGCGAGCGGACTCTGGCGCGTGTTTCGCCGGGCAGCAGATGGGCAAAATCAATGACAATGTCAGACGG
>JBDKJK010000065.1:0-20033 GCA_039796675.1 Chloroflexota bacterium | reverse complement strand
CAAAATAATTCCAGAACACTACCACGCCTGTCGCAATGACCTTGGCAGGGAGATATGCCCATTGAGCAGCAAGCCAGTTGCTAAAGAGACCTTCAAGAGAAAGTACGATCATATTATTGAGTGCCAGCCCTACTAAACTTACCAGCGTAAATTGGGCAAGTTGCTTGCGCCAATCTGCGTTGACCGCGTCTCCGAACGTCCATAGGCGGTTCCAGGTGAAGTTGTTGAGCAGACCCGCTGTGAACGAAATAGAATTTGAAAACAACGTAGGCAGCCCTGCCAGTTTGAGCAAGGTCAGAATGCTGAAATCCAGCAGGGTGCCGACTGCACCTACAGTTAGGAATCGTGTAAAACGGGTTACTTCATTTTTTGAATGAGAGCTGGGTAAAGCCGCCATGGTTTTCATGCTGTCATTTTATGATGTCTGCTCAATAATGCAGAGTGCCCCCAATCATGATTTCGTTTAACGATCCATGACACCTGTCATGGGTGCTTTTACAAGCTCATGACAGCCGTCATACCTCTGAAAAACCCCTTCGTGATAAGATGCAAGCATGCAACTCTCCAATGACTCCACCCGCGTTCTCCGCATTGCGGCATGGATATGGCTGGCTTTCCTGCTTGCCATGGCGCTGATGGATTTATTCCTGTATCAATATCAATTCCCTGCCATCAATGCACCCGCATTCCGCCCGCAGTTGCCTCTGCCGCAAAACCCACAACTGCCACTGCAGAATCCGCAAGCGCCGTTGCGCATTGCATATGCACCTGTTTATCTGTATTACATTACCAACGGCTTGGTGGCATTGCTCTTCCTCGCAGCCGCTCACTGGAATGGACTGCAAGAGAAGCTTCAGGAATTCTTTTACCCTTTGTTGTTGATCGCTGTTTCTGCTGCCCCAGTCTTTATTAATGCATTGGTCGTGCCGCGCTTTCCGCAAGGTCCTCTTTCAAATGCAGAAGGGATGGCGCTTCGTCAACTGCCCGTCTTGTTTGTTGGGTTGGTGCTGGTGGCATGGAAATATAAATTCACCCATGTCGTCTTTTTCAGTTTTGCGATTGCAGTTTTAGAGCTGGCATTGATCATGATCAACCCATCTGACGATCGAAATGTTTCTGTCTATTTATTTATTTCGATCATTCGTACCATCAGTTTTCTGGCAGTTGGCTTCTTCATCAGTTTCCTTGTCTCTCGTTTACGCGAACAGCGTGAATCGCTGCAAAAGGCAAATACCAATCTATCTCATTATGCTTCAACGCTCGAGCAACTCACAGTGAGCCGCGAGCGTAACCGCCTGGCACGTGAACTGCATGACACCCTTGCACACTCACTGACTGCCATCTCTGTTTCATTGGAAACCGCAAAAGCCTATTTTGATATTGATCTGCAGCAAAGCCGCGAAATGATCGATATTTCCCTACAGTCCACTCGTAAAGGTGTGGATGAAACTCGCCGTGCCCTCAAAGCCCTGCGTTCATCAGACTTGGTGGACCTCGGCTTGAGCTTGGCTGTAAAGAAAGCGGCTGAATCTGCTGCCTCACGCTTCGGTCTGGACCTGGAACTGGATCTGCAAGACCCCATGCCTTCTCTCAGCCCAGACGTGGAACAAACCATCTTGCGTGTAACACAAGAGGCAGTGGAGAACATTACCAGGCATTCACAAGCAACAAAGTTCAGTGTTCATTTATCCAACAATGGGCATACTACCCTCATTATTCAAGACAATGGCACCGGCTTTGATATGCGTTCAAAGAAAGATTCCTCCGGTCATTTTGGTTTGGTGGGGATGCGTGAACGCGCCGAACTTGCCGGTGGAAATTTGAAGATCGAAAGCGCAAGAGAAAAAGGCACGAAAGTGGTACTACGAATCTAATTTTGGATGTTGGCAGACAGAACCCATCAATGGTATGAACCTATGAAAATTCTACTTTGTGACGATCAAGCAGTAATTCGCGACGGTATGGAAATGCTTTTGCAGTTGGAAAAAGATTTCCAGATTGTTGGCTCCGCCCAAGATGGCTTTGAAGCGGTGGAACTTGCCGCAAAGAAACAACCGGATCTCATCCTTATGGATTTGAAAATGCCGGGCATGAACGGAATCGAAGCCACACGCGAGATCTGCAAGAAACACCCCAATATCAAAATCCTTGTGCTTACCACCTACGACGATGATGAATGGGTCTTCGACGCTATCCGTGCTGGTGCCTCAGGGTACCTGCTGAAAGACACATCGCGCCAGAAGATTATTGAAGCCATTCGCGGCACGATGGAAGGTAAGTCGTTTGTAGACCCTGCCGTGGCAGGGAAACTTCTCAATCAGGTTGCAAATAACCAGACCCAACCTGCATCCATTTTGAAAAATAAACTCACCGAGCGCGAGCTAGACGTTTTGCGCCTACTTGCCAAAGGCATGACCAATACCGACATTGCTGGAACCCTGCATCTCTCCGAAGGGACGGTGCGAAATCACGTCAGTGCTATTTTGGAAAAGTTAGGGGTATCTGACAGAACTCAAGCGGCGGTCATTGCCATACAACACGGTTTATAAAAAGTGACTGTCACCTTTAAGGTGACAGTCACTTTTTATGGCTTACATTCTTTTTGCAGTAAACGTTCTGCTTGCAAAACATCCACTTCCCCTGAGACTCGAGCCCATAGCGTTGAGATTGCCGGGCACAACAACGGCTGAGACTTGACCGCCCGTTCACTTAATTTGAGTGCCATGTCTGGGTCTCCGGTCAAAGCAAATGCTTCGATAAAGGGCAGATATTCCACGGGCAAAGTGGGGCTTAACTCTGCTTGTTGTGCTTCTTTATATAATTTCGCAACGGTTGCCCAATCGCCATTTTGGCGTGCGACTTCAGCTTGTGCATAGGTGTAGCACCAGCCATGCGAAGGTTCGCTGCCGAAGATGGTTGTGTCCATCTTGGGTAGGGAAGCATTTGTAAGAATTAGATCTGGCTTTGATAATGAGATCGCATCCAACAGATAAAAACTTGCACCGGGGACGGTCTCAGCGTTGTTGTAGATCGGGTCAAGTACGCGCAGACATCCTTCCGCTTCTTTATAAATGATCACACTCTGCGACGTGTTGCCGCTAAATGTAGTGGTGCGATAGGTGATCTCAATAGAATTATCCGCTTTGATCTCTGAGGCTGTAAATCTTGTTTTGAGATATTGCAAGGCATAAGGCAATTCACGCCCGGCAAAGTCTGGTGCATACATCCAATGTACGGCAGACATCAATTGATGGTCAGAGAGATAGTTCAGCGGCAGGTCATATGTCAAGATGGTTGTACCGGTCTCTAGGGCAGGCATGCGCCAAGCCATTTGCCAAAATAGGTCTTGGGTGTTCGCCCAATCGCGCCGATAGGTGTTTGCCACGGTAAATTGATACGCCGCCGACATGCCAATGATGAGACTCAGAAATACAAGCTTGGCACGGCTTTCTTTCAACAGCCAATCTGCCAGCCCGATGATGAAGAGACTCGCTCCCAACATGATGGAGACGAAGAACCGGTCATAGTCGAACTCGATCTTGAGAGGAAGCCCCGCCGCCCAGGAGGGGAGTCTGCCCGCGAAGATGGTGATAATGCCGATGAGTAAGAACCAGTGATTCGTAATGCATGATTCGTAATGGTCTTTACTCATTTCGTATTCCGCATTACGCTGCGAATCCGCTACAAAGTAAACGACCATTCCCGCCGCCAACAAAATCACAAATGCAATTATTTGTGTAGTTGAACCGTCTATCGTGGAGAAAATGCCGAATGTGCCAAGCCATGCTGCGAAACCAGAAAGGGATAGTGTGGTGATGAATTCGTTGACGAGCGCTAGTGGCGATAACAAAGACGAAATACCGATCTGATAGGAGTTATACGCATCTGAGCGATGATAGGAATATGTCCATGCGGCGTTGATAATCCATACAACAAGATAGGGCAGCCATTGCATGATCGTCTTTTTGAACAGGTCTTTTTTATCCGTGATGGATTCAGCGAAGATGACGAGGATGAAGAAGAAACGCAACATTTCCAAGCCGAAGAAATATTCGGTGGAGAACAGCCCGAAGACCTGTAAAAGGATGGCGAGAGAGGTGAGTGGTAGGGAGGTCTTTCCGTTTCGTAGAAGATTTACGGTGAGGATGAAAGAGGAAAGAAGAAAGATGAGCGGAATGAGTTCTTGGTTTATATGGGTGAGTGCAACCCATTGCTGTCTAAACGCGGGGTAGACGGTGAAGAGCAGAACGACCCACAGAGCTGAGCGCTCGCGGGTAGGGAAAACTTTCCGAAGCAGAGACCAGACTTGAAGTCCAAGAATGAAGCGGATGAACAAACCAAGCAATTGCCATGTGAGGGGATGTCCGCCAAAAATGGCAGTTGTCGCGGCGAAGACATATCCCAACAATGGGCGGAAGGGTTCGAAGGCGGGGATGAATTCAGCAGGACCGAAGAAGCGCAAGAACCACGCGAAGGGCAGGTCGTCCCAATAGAAGCCCATCCACGGGGTGAGGATACCGTAGGTGAGCAGGATAAGAACCGCAAGTGCGGCAGGGATTGCTATGGGCTTATTCAAGAATTCCAAAAGATTTCGTTTATTGTTTTTCATGAAATTACCGATCGATGGTGAAGAATGATTTGATGGTTTCCATAAGTGCGGGGTTTGATTTTTCCATGCGGTGAGTTTCGCTGGAAAATGAAAGTAGAATGCCTGCCATTAAAGTAAAGAGAATCAACAGGTGGGCGATATGAAGTTTGATTTTCGTTACATTTGCTTTTTGTTTTAGTGACCAATACCCAAGGATTGCGAGGACTGTGGCTTGCGAGATCACGTCGACCATATAGCGCATTTGTGCATAGAAAAAGAACAAGATCGTAGCCAACCCAATCAGCAATGAACCGCCAAGCATAATGCGTGTCAATTTCAGCAATTCAGGATTTGACGCGTTTTCGATATCGTCTCGTTTGCGCAGAAACGGCACCAAGGCATAAAGCAGAAACGGCGCATAAAACAAGATGCCCGTGATCGGACCAGCGGCATACAAGCCGGGTTCAGCTATGTTAAGCCGTTGCAAAACATTTGAGAATTCAACCGGCTGAATGAAGGGAAATTGGGAAATCACTTCAAAGGGTTGAATAAAGTAGGCGTAGGTATTTAAGAAAAAATAACCAGGCTGAAACACAAGGTTCATTTGCTGGTTAAGATTGTAGATCGTGATCTGATAGCGTAACCCAAATTCAAGCGGACTGTCGAAGCGTGCCCAGTTATACCATCCGATCAGCAACGCGCCGAACGCCAGAGGCATTAAGAACAAAACAATATTCGGAAGCACCTGTTTCCAAGGTATGGGCTTCGGCTGGCTCTTCAAGAGCCAATAGAGGATCAACAAGGTTAGAAATAGTACTGAAAAGAAATTGATGGCTCGTGAACCAACAGAACACGCGAAAAACAACCCTGAGAAAAAAAGAAGCCACTTATTCATGCCTTTATCAAAGGCGCAAATGGCGAAGTACATTCCTCCAAGCAGGAAAAATTGACCGGCACCAATTGCACTTTCATATACATCCGGTATGTTTAGCGACCACGGAATTGGGAGGATAAACCCAAGCAGAAAAATGCTGACCAATACCGTTTTGGCTGAAATTTCATGAAAGAATAAACGGCGCAGCTTTAGGATGAGCAGGGAATTGACAATGAGCAAGCCGCAATAGAAAAAATAAACGAGAAAAATATCGGTGACTTTTATGCCGGTAAAAATTTGAATGGGGGTGATCAGTAAAGCGGGAACTGGACCCCAATATAAATACAGCTTCTCTTTGTATAACGATAAATCCCAGATCTCGTCATCGAAGGCGGGTCTATTATTGGAACTGTATGGATCTTCTGCGTTGAGCAATGCCTCACCTGGATGGGCATCAACATGAAGTTGAGCTTTTGCAAACGCATCTGCGAGTTGGGTATAGTATTGTGTTGTCTTTCTCCACTCTGTAAATGTCCCAAACGTGATAAACCAGGCATAAATCAAGAAGATGACCGCCCAGATGTGAAAAATGAAAACAGCCTGTTTGAGCCAGGCACTGGTTTTAACAGACTCTAGAAAATGATTTTTTATTTTTTGAGATAAGAATATGACTGACGAGAAAATTACTAAGCAGCTTCCAAAGATCATGGCGCCGAATCGAAATCTTCCCCAGGCAGCTTCATGGTCGAAGCCGATTTCATATGCGAAAATTGCAAATAGGATCAGGAATAACCCATCGAGACCTATTAAGATAGGGATTGTAGAATCGGGGAGAAGAATGCGTTTCATACGATCTAAGGTGTTAATTGATTATAACAGAGGCATATTTGTATGAAAAAACCTCAATGTGCATGCTTGAAAGACCAAATATTGCGCTAGGCACTTCAAATAAAGCGATTAAAACAGCATGTTATAATGCGCCGCATGCTTATGAAAAACCGAAATGAGATCTTGATCTACATCTCTTTGATCGTAGTTTTTCTTGCGCCGCGGCTTCCAGGAATTGACTCGTTCGTCACCTTAGATGAACCTTCTTGGTTAAGTCAGGGCGCAAATTTTTATTATGCGTTGGGTCAACGTGAGTTTGAAAATACGGTCTATGAATATCAGCCCGCAGTGACGACCATGTCGATCATCACATTCGCGATGATTCTGTACTTCCCTGAATATCGTGGCTTGGGTCAGGGATATCTTGATTACGAAAAAGGCAGGCTCGATCCGTTTATGTATGGCGCGGGCTACGACCCGTTGATCTTGCTGACCTACTCGCGCATCATCCAGGTTTTTATTCTATTGGTATTGTTCCTGTTGTTTTATTTTCTCCTGCAAAAGTTCGTCCCAAAATGGGTTGCCGCTTTTACTGCCGTCTTTATTTCGTTCGACCCGTTCTTTCTCGGACACACTCGCATGATGGATCACGAAGCGATGGTGGCAATGTTCGTCTTTGTGTCCATTCTTGCTTTTGCCATTTATCTGCGCGACCGTAATTTTTTTTTCCTTTTGCTGTCTGGTGTTGCCGCAGGCTTT
This sequence comes from Chloroflexota bacterium, assembly GCA_039796675.1. Taxonomy (GTDB): domain Bacteria; phylum Chloroflexota; class Anaerolineae; order Anaerolineales; family Villigracilaceae; genus Villigracilis. Next base: position 12,984 of record JBDKJK010000065.1, on the reverse strand, counting down.
GCACAACTCACAAAATCATCATCTCTTGCCATGTTTGCCGCAATTGGCATTTTGCTGTTGATCCAAATCCATCAGGAACGTCAGCAGGGGTGGGGCAGGGCATTTTTCAATAACACCAAAGTGTTTGGTATTTGGTTCGCAGCCCTCGTTGCCGCATACATTCTTTTCTGGCCTGGTATGTGGGTTGCGCCCGGCAAAATGCTTTATACGGTTTTTGGCAATGCTTTTAGCTATGCTTTTCAAGGTGCACGCCTCACCATCACCGAAGAACTACAACCCGCGCAGTTCAGCCTTGAATCAAATGTGGCGGGAATCTGGGACGTTGCCAAGGTGCTTCTGTATCGCATTACGCCGCTGACGTGGCTTGGCATCCTGTTTGGCTTGACCTTCCGCTTCAACCCGAACCGCGAGCTGATTCGACCCTATCAACTATTACTCACGCTGACGATATCCACTGCCATTGCCTTCATCCTGATGATCGGCATTGCACAAGGACGCAACTCTCCGCATTACATCCTCTCCAGTTACTTTGCATTGAACCTTCTAGCTGGGCTAGGTTGGGTGCATGCGTTTCAATGGCTTGCCGCTCGGTTTGCAAAACAACAATTGCAATTTATTGTGCTGGTTGTTTTAAGTTTACAGATCGTGAGCGCGCTGGCATACTACCCCTATTATTTCACATACCGTAACCCGATCCTTTATGCAGCAGGCTGGTACAACGACAACCCTGAGTTTCCCTATGGCGAAGGCTTGGAACTGGCGGCAGATTACCTTAAGTCCATCCCTGGCGCAGAAGAATCAACGGCTCTTGTGTATTACAGCCGAGGTTGTTTTTCATATTACTACCCTGGCACATCTGTTAGTTTTCGCCCATTCTTCATTGATGGTCAACATGCCGAAGATCTGACCAACAACATTCAAACTGCGAATTATCTGGTGGTGTATTACGCCAACCAAAACCGGCTGGAAAAATATCACCCCTATTTGAAGATACTCGAAACCGTAGACCCTATTCATGTGATTTGGATGGACGGCTACGAATACATCCGCATTTATGATGTGAGTATGTTCACGCCTGAGATGTATGCAGCACTGGCAGATTTATGAATCATATTATGAATGAAAAACGCGGAAGGGCTCTTCTGATTGTTCTCCTGCTGGTTTTGATCACCCCTTCGCATTTGATCGGCATTGACCGTGCAACCACTATTGATGAGCCGTGGTGGGTGATCTCTGGCTCGAATTATTACTACGCCCTCACCAATCGTGACTTCGCCAACACCCTCTACGATTATCACCCTGCCGTCACCACCACGTGGATGGTGACAACGGGCATGGTTGCCTACTTCCCAGAATATCGTGGATTCGGTCAGGGATATTTCGATGTCCGCAAGCCTCATTTTGAAGAGTTTCTGCGTGAAAACGGCAAAGATGCATTAGACCTGCTCCGATACAGTCGCTGGGCGCAGACCGCGTTGATTCTGGTACTTGCTGCATTGGGGTTCTTCCTTTTGCAAATGGTGATGGATTATCGTATGGCGTTCCTGTCTATTTCACTGGCAATGACCGCACCGTTCTATCTGGGGCACTCACGCCTGTTAAACCATGAAGGCATGCTGGCTATATTTGTTATTGTCTCGTTGATCGCAATGTATGTTTATCTTGAAAAGGGGAAGAGTTTGATCTTCCTTCTTATTTCTGGCGTAACATTTGGCTTGGCGCAGCTGACCAAGTCTACTTCCATTGCCTTGGTCGGTTTGGTGGGGCTGATGCTTTTGGTCACTTTGTTTAAGCGAGACGAGAAAAAACTGAGTGCAAAGATTCTGCATGCACTAAATACCATTGGCATTTGGCTGGCATCTGCTGCGCTGGTGTACTTCATTTTGTGGCCCGGTATGTGGGTTGCGCCGGGGAAGATGCTTTCTGGCGTATATGGCAACGCTTTTAGTTATGCCTTTCAAGGTGCCCGCCTCGATGTGACTGAAGAACTTGAGCCTGCCTCATTTGATCTTGTGACTCGCTCTGATGGTTTGTTGCTTTACTTGAAGTATTGGGCATCTGGCACAACCTTTGTCACCTGGCTGGGAATGGCATTTGCCTTATTCGCTGCTTTTTCGAAGAAGGTAGAGAGGAGTGTTAGGTTTCTTTTGATCTATCTGAGCATTCTCGGCAGCGGTTTTATTCTTATGTTTAGCATTGCGCAAGGACGGAATGCGCCTCACTACATCATGACAAGCTTTGTCTCATTCGACGTCATAGCGGGAATCGGGTGGGGATGGGTATTGCTGTGGCTGCAATCTCGTTGGCAGAGATTAGCTTCGTTATCTATCTCGGTCGTGGGAGTGATAGTTGTAACCCTTGCCCAAATTGGGTTTGGGCTGCCCTATGCGCCATATTATTTCACATACAAAAATCCGTTCGTGAGTGAAGCTGCAACGTTTGGATATGGTGAAGGGCTTGCGCAAGCGGCAGATTATTTGGCAGGTAAGCCAAATACGCAGGAAATTCGCGCCTATGTCTATAACGGCATGGGTACATTCTCCTTTTACTTCCCTGGTGAAACAGTGGTCTTGAAACGCGCTCATCTGGTCGAGGATGACTTTGTCACGATCACAGAGGAACTTCGCAAGGCAGATTATCTGGTTTTGTATCCCATTACCCGGGCGAAACAACCCGAAACGGAAAAGATATTGAGTGTGTTGGAGGGCGTTGTACAGCCGGAGAAAGTCATTTATATCAACGGTTTGGAATACATCCAGATATATCGAGTAGTGGATATTCCAGAATCGGTGTATGAAGCCTTGCTTGCAAAACATAAGGATTGATTCTTAAAGCGGGGCGTCAGACACGGAAAATGGTAGAGAATAACCGAGGCAAGCCTCGGCGGGGTGTGAAGCGGGCGTCACCTTACGCCTTTGTCATGAAAGTACCATATACGGCTGGTGCGATTGTGGAGTAAAATTTCAATCATTACTACGCCATGAATTTTATGTTATCGAATGATTTCACCGAAAATTCGCTAAGACGCGTTTGGAAAGGGGTTATTTTTGCCTATCAAGCGTTCGCTGCGATCGTTTTAATTTGGGCGTTCATCTTATCGATTCGCTGGGCAGGGGAGCCGTTCCTGGGTTCGTTTTATGAACATTCCTTGGTGTTTACAGATACAGGCGGGGAGACGGGTGTATGGGCATTTAATCGAGTAGTGAACAGTGGTGACCAATTGCTAGGGGTGAATGGTATTGAGGTGAAGAACAGCCGCGAGGTTCGCGAAATCATTGGGAATTTTGCGCCGGGCGAAAATGTAACCCTAACGATCCGTTTCAAAGATGGTGGCGTGCGCGATGTAAACGTGGAATTGCAACAATTCCCCGATGATGGGGTCAGTATCTTCCTGTTGCTTCCATTTCTTATCAGCGTGATTTTTCTTGCGCTGAGTATCTGGACTTTTGGTTTGCGCCGAAATGAGTCTGCTGGGCGGGCATTTATTATGTTCGCTTCATCTTTCTCGATCTTAACTGGAACCATTTTTAATTTGTGGACCAGCCACGAATTCACCGTTGTGTGGACCTTTGCCTGTGCCATGGCTGGTGGTGCCACTCTTGCACTGGCTTTATCTTTTCCCTCTTCTCCGCGTTTTTTGATCAATCGTCCCTACCTGCGTTGGGTGGGCTTTGTCGCCAGTTTTGTGCTTGCCGGGGTAACCCTGCCATATTTGTTTAATTTTGAAGACCCAACCCGCTACATCCCTCTCTGGCAGAATATTTACTATTTTGATGTGGTCTGTATTTTGACTCTGTTGGGGCTAAATCTTTACTATGCCCGCTATGCGCCTTCGCCTGTAGTCAAATCGCAGGCAGGGAATACGTTGATCGGCGCCTTCTTCGCTTTTGCTCCGCTCACTGTTTATCTGGCGGTTGGCAACATTTTCAAGCTCGATTTTTCGCCGTTATTCCTCCTTCCGGTGGTGATCTTCCCAGCGGTTATGGGGTACAACATTATGCGTTTCCGCTTCCTGCGTACCGATGACCTTGCGCGGCGCGGGGTGATGTATGTACTCTTAACCGGGCTCGTTTCACTGGGGTATGCTTTGGTTGCAGCAGGGGCGGGCTTTCTCTTCGGGAATGCTCTGCCAGATAACCTTTTAGCAGGCATCTTTATTCTAGTGCTTGCCCTTGTGCTTGAACCTCTTCGAATCCGCCTGCAAAACCTAACTGATGCCATCTTCTTCCGCGGTTCACGTGTGGTGGCAGAGCAGTTGGAAGATTTCTCTCACAGGTTGACCACCGCACTGGACCTAAACGCTATCGGCTCGCTCCTGCGAGATCAGATCGCCTCAACCCTAACCCCAGGCTTGATTCACATCTTTACCTACGATACCCTCAATGATTTTTTCTCCGCCGCCCTTGCCGATGGTGGTCGCCCAACTACGGATATCCGCTTTACTTCAACAAGCCCACTGGTTTCTTACTTCAAAAAGGAAAGGCTTCCACTCTACCTGGATAATATTGCCGACCTGCCAGATGAGTTGAGATCAGAGCAATCTCGCATTGCATTATTGGGAGCACGCCTCTTCATTGCATTCCCCGGCAAAGACCGCCCAAATGGCTGGCTTGCCTTGGGTGCACGCCTTACGGAACAGCCATATTCGCCGGGCGATCTGCGCTTCCTTGAAAACATTTGCGATCAAGCTTCGGTTGCAATTGAACGTGTACAAACCGTTGCCCATCTTGAGCGACGCATCCAAGAAATGAACGCCCTGACTCGTGTTTCGCAAGGCGTGAACGTGACCCGTACCTTCGATGATGTGCTTGAGTTGATCTATGCCCAAACCGCCCAGATCATTCCCACGTCCCATTTTCATATCACCTTGTACGACAAAGACAGCGATTATTATTACTATGGGTTTTGTCTCGAAAACAACGAACGTATTCACGAGCGCGAGAACCAGCCGTTTCCGGTAAATGTGGGGCTTTCTCCTGAAGTCATTCGTAAAAGCCGCCCGATCATGACACAGGATTATATTCGTGAATGTCAGGCACGCAATACGACCCCCACTATCGAAAACATCTTTGCATGGATCGGCGTTCCCCTCAATGCAGGCGCAGAATCCATCGGCGCTCTCAGTGTAGGCAGCCGTGACGGCTCCACGATCTATACCCGCGCCCAGCAGGAATTGATCCAAGCCATTGCCGATCAGACAGCGGGTGCCATCGTCAAGGCACGCCTGCTAAAAGAGACCCAGGAACGCGCACTGCAGTTGACCACACTGAACGAGATCACTCGTCAACTTACATCTACCCTTGAGTTGAATCCGCTTTTGCAGAATATCCTCGAGAATGCCGTGGGCATTTTGAATTGTGAAGCCGGAAGTTTGCTTTTGGTGGATGATCAAACCGATGAACTTGTCTTTCGGGTGATGGTAGGACCCGTAGCAACCAACCTGATCGGCAAACGCCTGCCTCCGGGGACGGGTATTGTTGGTCGCGCCGTGGATACGAGAAAGCCCATCATTGAAAACGAAGAACAAAATGCAAACCGTTTTAAAGGCGTAGACCAGCAAACCGGCTTTGTCAGCCGCTCATTGCTTGCTGTCCCTCTGCAAGCCAAAGACCGCGTGATCGGCGTCGTAGAAGTCATCAACCGCCGCGATGGGCTTCCGTTCGTGCAGAACGACCAAACCCTTCTCACGGCGTTTGCTGGGCAGGCGGCAGTTGCCATCGAAAATGCGCGTCTCTATACCCTCACAGACCAAGAACTTGCCAGCCGCGTCGAAGAATTATCGGTCATGCAGCGTATTGACCGTGAGTTGAATGCCAGCCTCGAAATGGACCGTGCAATGCGCATCACCCTCGATTGGGCATTGCGCCAATCAGGCGCAGAAGTGGGGTTGATCGGTACGCTTGAAGAAACTAAATTGCTTGTTATGGCACAACAAGGTTTGGATGAACAAATGGCATCTCTGCCAGACCAGATGATGAAGATCGAATTGCCTTCGATGCTTGCCGCAGTGGAAACGGGACAGCCGCAAAATGTGGTCGTCGAGTTGGAAGCTTCGAAAAACAAATTGTCTTTGGCTTCTCAAACCCAAATGGTAATCCCGATCCGCCGTGAAACCACAGTGATTGGTCTACTGTATCTGGAAAGCACCAGCGACTCGCAGGTAGATATTGACTTCCTCACCCGCCTTACCGATCATGCTGCCATCGCTATTTCAAATGCCCAACTTTATAGTGAAGTGCAGCGTGCCAATAATGCAAAAAGTGACTTCGTTTCCTTTGTGGCGCATGAACTCAAGAATCCGATGACGTCTATTAAGGGCTACACCGAATTGCTTGCAAGCGGTGCAGTGGGGCAGATCACAGAAATGCAGACGAACTTCCTCTCAACCATCAAATCAAATGTCGAGCGTATGTCTACTTTGGTTTCAGACTTGAACGACAACTCCAAGATTGAAGCGGGACGTTTACGGCTTGAGTTCAAAGCGACACAAGCCGCCGACCTGGTAGATGAAGTGATTCGTACCTTCAAACGTCAACTTGAAGATAAGAAGCAGACCCTCGAGTTGATCATTCCTGCAAAATTACCTGCCATGTGGGCAGACCGCATCCGTGTGGGACAGGTGTTGACCAATCTCGTCAGCAATGCCTTCAAATACACGCCGGAAGGCGGTTCGATACAGGTCGGTGTGGAAGAAAGCCCCAACCATTGGGACCCAGATGGCGCGCCACGAGTGATTCATCTTTGGGCGAAAGATAGCGGCATCGGTATGACCCCCGAAGATCAGCAGAAAATATTCCAGAAATTCTTCCGCTCCGATGACCCCAAAGCCCGCGAAGTGCCAGGGACAGGTCTTGGTTTGAATATTACGAAGAGCCTTGTTGAAATGCAGGGCGGCAAGATCTGGTTCGAGAGTGAATACAGACATGGGACAACCTTCCATTTCACGGTTCCTGTGGCAGAGGAGTAACAAGAGATGCCGATTGTATCCTCTGTAGGAATCGCTCAAGCGCTGGATGGACGCGAAGCTGGTCTTCAGGCGACCCATCAGGCGTTGAACAAGTTAGGGGCAAATGCTCCTGGTTTGGCTATTGTCATTGCCTCGCACCAGTATCTGGCGCGCGAAGTGTTAAATGGTGTTTCCAGTTTATTGGGTGATACTCCCATGATCGGGTTTAGCTCTCCGGCTGGGCTTACCCTTAATGGGCTTCACCCTCATTCGGTGGTAGTTTCTTTGCTTAGTGGTGATTTTCAAGCTGAGACTCTTTGGCTGCCCGGGTACGCACAGTCTGGGCGTGAAACCGCCTCAAAGATCGAGCAGCATGCGTCGGTGCGGGTGGAGCGGCAATCCGTCCTCTTTTTTGCCGACGGTTTTAACGGCGATGCCGAGCAGTTTTGTAACTCTCTTCCAACAGGGTTGGATATCGTAGGGGCGCTTTCCAGCGGCGACCTGAATACTGGTAGTACCTATCAGATCGTTGGCAGCCAATCGGGTGCTGGGGCTATGACAGCTTCGTTTCTGCGTGGCGGACTGCGCGTTGGGGTGGGCGTGGACCACGGCTGGGACCCGGTTGGAAATCAATTTCGCGTAACACGTTCGCGCGGTTTTTGGTTGCGCACGTTAGATGGACGCCCCGCCTCAGAAGCCTATTCCGCTTTGTTTGGGTATCCAGCTCGTGATTGGGCTTTCCCTCCGCTTAGTTATCTTGCACGTTTGTATCCGCTCGGTATGGAACAGCAGGATGGCATGGTGGTGCGTTCCCCGATCCGCGTTGAGGCAGATGGAAGTTTCCGCATGAATGCGGTCATTCGTGATGGGGTGGATGCTTTCCTTTTGGTGGGTAGCCGAGCCTCTTGTGAGCAAGCCGCAAAGAAAGCGGCTCAACAAGCCCTTCTAAAACTTGGGAATGCCAAACCCCGCCTCGTGCTTGTACTTGTGGATGTTGCCTGGCAAATGCTGCTTAAAGCTCAGCCCGGTGCAGAAGTGGCAGCGGTTCAAGAGATTATCGGCGACTCTGTACCGATCATCGGGGGGTATACACTAGGGCAGGTAGCAACGGTCAACGAGGAGACCAAACCTAGATTCCTCAATCAGCATATTGTTGTGGTCGTATTTGGCGAACCCGCAGAATAGAAAAAAATATAGAAAAAATCGCAGGTTCTCCTGCGATTTTATTTTCGTATAGTCATTTTATGTGAGAGATTTACCTTCCTTGCAAGATGGTTAACCCAAGCCCCTCAAGATTATTGTATACTGACATTATCATCGAGGCTACGGGTATGACTGTAAAAAAGACCCCATCAAAGAAGAAAAACAATCTCCAAACCCCTGAGCAGGAAATTCAAGCGGGTGATGGAAGCGTTGCCATTGGCGGCGCAGTAACGGATAGTGCCATCATCCACGGGCAGACGATCGTCTTGGCAGACCGCTTCTGGCGAGACCTGCAGCCTGCTCTGCCTCCCGCAGTAATTAAGCAGGCGACGGCAGCTTATCTCGCCTACCTGACAGACCGGCATTATTATCTTAATTTGAAAGGCATGGGGGTTTCAGATCGGGTTCCACTTAAATTAAAACTGCTCGACCTATACATTCCGCTCAAAGCGCGCATGGAACTCCCAGAAGGGGAGACCTGGAAGCGCGATCTTAGCCTGGCTGGGCGCGATGTAGGCGACTATGAAGACCCGTTGCACTTTGGCGACCCTGTTCCATTGCTGGCGGTCCTAAAGAATTATTCTGGGGTGATCGTGCTTGGTGACCCGGGCGCAGGGAAGACCACTTTTGTAAAATACCTTGCAGTGCGTCTTGCCCGCGGTGAAGGCGCAAAGATGGGCTTGGATGATTATCTTCCCATTCTTCTGCCGTTAGCGGCATTTGCCAACGCTTTGCAGAATCAAGATATTCGCCTTGATGATTTCATTGCTGATTATTTTTCAGGCATCGGCTCAGACTTGCCGATCGGACCCATGCTCAAAGAAGCGCTCAAAGCCGGGCGCGCACTCATCTTGTTAGACGGGCTCGATGAAGTCCGCGATCTCAATATGCGCAACACGGTCGTGGAGCGTGTGGTCGATTTTTATCATTTCCATCGTCATCAAGGGAATAAATTTGTACTCACCAGCCGCGTGGTGGGATATCGCGCAGTGCGCCCGTCGGCTGAAGATCTTGCGGAATGTACCATCGTCGATTTCGAAGATGATGAGATCGAAGCCTTCGTATCTCGTTGGACGAACGCTCTGGAAACGCAGGCACAGGGGCACACACATGTTGCCCAGGCAGATGCTGAAACCGACCGCCGCGAACTGCTGGATGCGATTCAACACAACCCGGGTGTACGCCAGCTTGCATCTACGCCTCTGCTCTTAACCATTCTTGCATTAATGAAGCGCCAGGGTGTAACCCTGCCCGAACGCCGTGTGCAGCTATACGACCAATACGTCTCGACCTTGCTTTCCACCTGGAACCGCGCCCGCAGTTTGAGCGGACGTGCACCCGGGCGCGATATTGACGAAATACAAACTGTACGCATCCTTGCGCCGCTCGCGTTGTGGATGCATGAAGTTAGCCCGGGGGTTGGCTTGGTAGGGCGTGAAGAAATGCGCCGCAAGTTGGAAGAACTCTTCCATGAACGCGGTGATCTTTCTCCGCTTCAGTCGGCTCGTCAATTCATGTTGGATGTACGCGACCATGCTGCCCTGCTCCTCGAACGCGGACCAGGCGAATATGGTTTTATTCATCTGACCTTTGAAGAATATCTTGCTGCAGTTGCTTTGGCGTTGATGGGTCAGGGTGATTCCACGCCTATTATCGAAACCTTATCTCGCCATGTAGGTGAACAGCCATGGCGTGAAGTGACCTTGCTAACTATTGGTTATCTTGGTATCCGCCAACAGTTGCCGAAGATCGCTGGGGAAGTGGTAGATGCCCTCGTAGCACAACAGCCGGGTCCGGCAGGGGAGGCGGTTGTACTAGCAGGTGATGCCGTTTTAGATACGTCACCCAATGGTGTTCCTCACCAGACCAGAGACCGTGTCGTGGATGCGTTGGTGCAAAGTATGCAAGATGCTTCCCTACGACCTGAATTGCGGCGTCATGCGGGTCTATTGTTAGGGCGCCTCGGCTGGCGACCCGGAGATCTGGATCGGTTTGTGGAAGTGTCCGATGGTGAGTATCAAGCCGGGGTTAAGAAAGAGCCGGTGGTTATTCCTCATAAATATTTTGTGGCGCGTTATCCCGTCACGAATATTCAATATGCACGCTTTGTTAAGGAAGATGGTTATCAGAACCATGAATATTGGAGCGACCTGGGTTGGGAATGGCGCACAGGAAAGTTCGACCAACGCACGATGGAAGCGGTGGAACGAGATTGGCTTGAGCATAGACCTTTGGCAAAACGTAACATGCCGTACTATTGGCACAACATCGAATTGAGTAACCCGATCGTGCCGGTGGTGGGGGTGTGCTGGTTTGAGGCAGAGGCATATTGCAAATGGCTTTCGAAAAAGATCGTGGCAGTGCCAGAGGGATACACCTTGCGGCTATTGACCAGTGACGAATGGGAGCGTGCAGCCCGCGGTGTAGATGGACGTGAATATCCGTGGGGCGAAGGATTCAACAAATCGGCTGCCAACACTTGGGATAGTGACTCAACAGGCTCTGGTTTGGGCGGCACAACGGCTGTGACTACTTTCTTACAGGGAGTTAGCCCAACCGATACTTGGGATATGAGTGGCAATGTTTGGGAATGGACCGGCTCATGGTACGATGAGGATAAGAAATATCGCATTGTGCGCGGCGGTTCATGGATCGGCTATCAATGGTTCGCACGTTCATCGTTCTGCAACTGGTCAATCCCTTTGATGTTCAATGATGATCTCGGTTTTCGTGTGGCGATCGCGCCAAAGAATCCATAGGAGGCAGCATGGCACGAAAAGAAAAAAACACAGGCATAAGCGCGGGCAATAATAGTGTGGTCATTGGCGGCAGTGTGCAAGGCAGCAATATCGTTATTGGCAATAACAACAACGTTGCCAATTCATCAGTGAACATAGCCCCTTTGTTCGATGAAATCTATAAAAAGATCGAAGCACATGAAGATCTCAACCCGCAGGAAAAAGAAGATGTGCAGGCAGAGTTGAAAGATGCCCAGCTTGAACTTGAAAAACCACAACCCGATGAAAATTTCCTTGCCCGGCGCTTCCGCAATATCAAGCGCATGGCGCCCGATATCGCAGACGTTGCAATGGAAACCCTTAAAAATCCGATTAGCGGGGTGGTGGAAATCATCAAGAAAGTTTCTAAAAAAGTTGCTGAAGAAGCAGGCACAAAATAGTACAATGAACTGGCGGAAAATATCCGCCAGTTTTTTTGAAAAGGACGACCTGATGAAAAAAGTACTTTGCCTGCTGCTTGGTTTGACTCTCACTGCCTGCTTCGCCCCTGTGGATGCGCCTCCGCCTCCTACCCCAATTTTTTCTGCCACGCCCAAACCGGCTGTTCCTACTCTGCTAGTTGAGCCTGCCACTTCTACGCCAAGCGTTCCCACACTTCTCCCAACCGTTTCGTTGAATGAGGTTCCTGCGTTCCTTACTTCTGTTCCCGAAAACTTTAACCCTGAATTTTGTCTGGATACGCGCGCGCTGCAATTACTGGGTGATCTTCAGTCATCCATTCGAGATAGCGATGGTGAACGATTGGCTTCGTTGGTTAGCCCCAGCACTGGGGTGGGCGTCCGTTTTATTCGCGATGGAAATGTGATCACCTATTTTGACAATATCAAATTCATCTTCGAAACCACCTATCAAGCCGATTGGGGGCTCGGCCCGGGCAGTGGAGAGCCGGTGAAAGGCTCTTTTCAGGAGATTGTCTTACCATCACTGGAGCAGGTTTTTGAGTCCAATCCGCTTATTACTTGCAACGAACTAAAATTTGGCGGCGCTACCTATATGCCCGAGTGGCCTTATGCTGGCATGGATTATTATTCGCTCTACTTCCCCGGCACAGACGAGTTTGGCGGCTTGAATTGGGAAACCTGGGCAGTGGGTATGGTTCGGCAAGAGGGCAAACCCATGCTTGCAGCGCTTGTCCGTTTTGCCTGGGAGCCCTAGATCTGACTCAATAAACAAGACATACAAAACCATGTGAAAGTACAAAAGGCAGACCATGGATAACGGTCTGCCTTTTGTTATTAGGGAGAAATTATGCCGGTTTTGTACAAGATAGTAAGAAAACTTTGTCTGTGATACTCTAAATTATGCTATTGCAAAAAGTTGCAATAAGGAGAATTATGTCTTGTGCCGATGACTATACCCCCCAACTTCGCGCGCGTGGTTACAGAATGACCCCCCAGCGGACGGCGATTTTGCATGTACTGCATCACAATGGCAGGCATCTTTCACCTATTGAGGTTTATGAGCAAGCTTGCCGAGAAATGCCAACCCTAACAGAGACCACAGTCTACCGTACTCTGGAGTTTCTCGCGGAGAATGGGTTGGTGCGCCCGGCATTGACTGGAAATGGACACCTTGCCTATGAGATTGCACGGCATGAGCATCATCATTTGATCTGCCGAAATTGTGGAAGCGAAATGGAGGTGGAGCACGAACTGATTAAATCCATGTACCAGATTCTCGAGTCAAAAAGTGGTTATCAACTTACGGATAGCCACCTTACATTTTTTGGTCTTTGTGCGAATTGTCAATCATAAAAGGAGAGAGTAGCATGTTTTATTCCCCCATACCTTTGCATATTCCTGATGGTTTTCTTAACCTGGTCGTTTCTTTGACCTGCTGGGTCGTCACTGTACTTGTGCTCGGCATGGCGATCTCGCGCACGAATAAATCTCTGGGCGAAAAGCAGATTCCGCTCATGGGTGTGATGGCAGCCTTTATCTTTGCCGCGCAGATGATTAACTTCCCAGTGGCGGGTGGCACTTCGGGTCATCTATTGGGCGGCGCGTTGGCGGCGATCGTGCTTGGTCCGTGGGCAGC
>JBDKJK010000064.1:0-6710 GCA_039796675.1 Chloroflexota bacterium | reverse complement strand
GGCTGGAGCGAAACCCAGATCGTTCAGCGCTTTTGGCTCATCGGTTTGATGGCGGCGCTGGTTGGGATAGGGCTTTCGCAGGTATAGCAAATCTGTCATTGCGAGGAGCGCTCTTGTTCTTCGCGACGAAGCAATCTCCTAACGAGGCATGAGATTGCTTCGGGCGAAAGAGCATCGCCCTCGCAATGACGATAAAGACTTATGAAAAACTGGACTGGTAAACACGTTCTCATCCTCGGAGCCGCAAGGCAGGGACTCGCCCTCGCCCGCTGGCTCTCCCGTCACGGCGCAAACGTGACTTTGAACGATTCGCGCCGCGAAGAGGAACTTGCCTCGGCAAAAAAGTCTCTGGCAGATGTGAATGTGACCTGGGCAGTGGGCGGGCATCCGCTCGAGTTATTGGATAAGACTGATGTGCTCTGTCTCTCTGGCGGCGTCCCGTTGACCTTGCCTATTGTGGAAGAAGCTGTCAAGCGCGGAATTCCACTTTCGAATGACTCACAAATTTTCATGGAAGTCGTTCCCTGCAAGACCATTGGCATCACCGGCTCGGCGGGCAAGACGACGACCACGACGCTTGTGGGTGAGATGGCGAAATTGGACCGCAGACCACAGACCATTGACCATGGTTCGTCCATCGTCCATCGTCCATCGTCCGCGGTCTATATTGGCGGCAACATCGGTGACCCGCTCATCAATTACGTGGACAACATGACCACCGATGACCTCGCTGTTTTGGAACTATCATCCTTTCAACTCGAACAAATGACCATCTCGCCAAACATCGCGGCGATCTTGAATATCACGCCGAATCACCTTGACCGTCACGGCACGATGGAAGCGTATACGAATGCCAAGGCGCGTATTTTGGAATTCCAATCGGATAAAGACACGGCTATTTTAGGTAGTGATGACAAAGGGGCATGGAATTTAAAGAATCAGGTAAAAGGGAATTTACTCACCTTCAGCCTGCAAGACCTGGAAGAAGGCTTGAATGGTACCTATTTACATGATGGATTGCTCAGCCTGCGAGATGGATTTGCCTATGTGCCCTTGTTGATGCGTGAAAAGGTCCAATTGCGCGGCGACCATAACATTGCAAATGTGTTGGCTGCTTTTGCCATCGGTCATGCGGCTGGATTCAAACTGGATGATATGCTCGAAGCTGTGGAAGAATTTCGCGGCGTGCCACACCGGTTGGAACTTGCCCGCGAGCTGCATGGTGTGCGCTGGTACAACGACTCGATCGCTACGGCTCCCGAACGTGCGGCGGCGGCGGTGCATGCTTTTACAGAACCCATCGTACTCATGCTTGGCGGACGGGATAAGAACCTTCCCTGGGGCGACCTTGCCAAACTCATCCACGAACGTGTGGATCATGTGGTGGTCTTTGGCGAGGCGGCGGAAATGATTCAGAACGCCATCACAGCTTTCAGCGGAGTCGGAACCGTGGACGTCCGCAGGGCAGCGACTCTCAAAGAGGCAGTCACACTTGCAGCGGAAGTTGCATCTGCTGGGGATGTCGTCCTATTATCGCCGGGCGGCACGAGCTTCGATGAGTTTAAGGATTTTGCGGAAAGAGGAGAGAGGTTTAGAACATGGGTATTGGAACTTTCGTAGAACCTCAAACGAATCAACAACAGCCGTCTGCGCGTAGTGCGCGCGGAATCGATATGCCGCTGCTGGTCATTGTGGTGGCGTTGATCGTCTTCGGTCTGGCGATGTTGTATTCGGCTTCGTGGGATTTTTCGCGCGCCGCCTATGATGGTGATGCGATGTATATGTTCAACCGCCAGTTGATGTGGCTTGGTCTGGGTCTGGTTGCGGCAACAGTGCTTGCCTTCCTTGATTACCATCGTTGGCGTCAGTTGATTGTGCCAGCCATGGCGGTGACGGTTTTGATGTTGATTGTAGTACTTGTAATGAGCGAAGTGCGTTTCAATGCCCAGCGTGCCATCTTCAATGGGTCTATTCAACCTTCTGAATTGGCGAAACTGGTTTCGATCTTGTATATTGCAGTTTGGTTATATGCCAAGCGTGAGATGCTGAAGGATGTTACCTTTGGTCTCATCCCACTTGGCGTCATTCTCGGGTTTGTTGGCGGTTTGATCTATCAACAACCAGACCTGAGCGCCGCTGCCACTGTGTTGATGCTTGGCGGTCTGCTCTTCTTCCTTGCAGGCGGTGATTTGAAGCAGATCGGAGGCTTGTTGATCATTGCTTTTGTGGTCGCCTATTTGGTGGTGTCGGTCAGCCTTACTGGGCAGCAGCGCGTATCTGATTTTGTAGCAGGCATCAAAGACCCGTTGCAGGCTTCTTATCATGTGCGCCGTTCGTTCGAAGCCATCGTCAATGGCGGCTGGTTCGGCGTGGGCATTGGTAATTCGCTTACCAAAGTGACTGGCTTGCCCGTGCCGCCCACCGATAGTATTTATGCCGTGGTCGTGGAAGAACTTGGCTGGTTTGGCGGCGCAGGTCTGATCGGTTTGTTCGGCACACTCGTCTGGCGCGGATTTGTCATCGCCCGCCGCGCGCCCGATATGCTCGGTACATTGATCGCTTCGGGTCTGGTCATCTGGATCGGCTTGGAAGCGTTGATCAATATGGCAGTCATGGTTGGTTTGCTGCCATTTGCAGGGAATGCGCTTCCGTTCGTGAGTGCAGGCGGCTCAAACTTGGTCACTACACTTGCTGCGTTGGGTATTCTCTTCAACATTTCCCGACAGGGAAATAGTTCAAATGATACGAAAGATGAATGGAGGTCTTACGGTGCGGTTGCTAATTTGCGCTGGTGGAACGGGCGGGGGCGTGTATCCCGCGCTAGCCGTTTACGAAGCGCTAAAGAGTAAGCATCCCAACGTCGAAACCCTGTGGGTCGGCGGAGAAGGCGGCATGGAAGAAGACCTGGTGAAACGCGCAGGCATTCCATTCCGTTCTGTTCCCGCTGCCGGGGTGCATGGCGTTGGCTTGCGCGCGCTGCCTGGCAATATCGCCAAGCTCACGCGCGGAGTTCTTGAATCGCGCCGCATCCTCAAAGACTTCAACCCCGATGTGCTCTTCTTTACTGGTGGGTACGTCGCCGCACCGATGGCAGTGGCGGGGCGCAACCTTCCCATTGTTTTGTACGTACCTGATATTGAGCCAGGTCTTGCACTTAAATTCCTGGGCTATTTTTCGGATGCCATCACCGTGACCGCGCCGGACTCAAAGAAATTTTTCTCCAACCCCGAGCGCATCATCCACACCGGCTACCCGCTTCGTTCCGGACTTTTGAACTGGTCTCGCGAAAAAGCCATTTCTCACTTCGGGCTGGATTCTTCGCTTCCCACCCTCTTGGTCACCGGCGGCAGCAAAGGCGCGCGTTCGATCAACATGGCAGTGTTAAAGTCTTTGAATGAACTGCTTGAAATGACACAGATCATTCACCTCACCGGTTCGTTGGACATCGCGACCGCCGAACAAGCCGCTGAAAAATTGCAAGCTGATAAGAAGACACGATATCACGTCATGCCCTATCTGCATGACATGGGCGCCGCCCTCGCTGCTGCAGACTTGGTCCTCTCACGCGCAGGCGCTTCTTCGATAGGGGAGTATCCCTTTTTTGGATTGCCCGCCGTGCTGACGCCTTATCCGTATGCATGGCGGTATCAAAAGGTCAATGCCGATTATTTGGCAGAGCATAACGCTGCCGTTATCTTGCAGGATGACTTATTGGACGATACACTTCTGCCAGTGATCAACGACCTTCTGGCGAACGAACATAAACGCAGCGCCATGCGTGCCGCAATGAAAAATTTATCCCAGCCCGCAGCGGCAGACACGATTGCCAGCCAGTTGGTAAAACTGGCAGGAGAAGAAACCTTATGATGAGCGTAGTTTATATTTTCTGGATGTACGTCTTTCTCTTTGGCATCATCGGCGCCATGCGCGGATGGGCGAAAGAGTTGATGGTTATCTTCAGTGTGGTCACCTCGCTGGCGGTCAATCTTTTATTAGAAAAATACATTCCGCTCGTGCGCGACTTGGATAAGACCACCACCTCGGTGTTCTGGATCCGCGTCATCATTTTGACCGCATTGGTATATTTCGGCTATCAGACCGTGAACATTTCACGCTTTGCAGGGAAGGCAGCACGCGAACGCTTGCAAGATTCCATGTTCGGTGCGGTGCTGGGCGGCGTCAACGGGTATCTGGTTGCGGGCACGGTGTTGTATTACAACCACGTCGCCAATTACCCTTACAGCAACATCATCAGCCGTGCCACAGAGCCGGTCATTGCCGAAGCCATCGAACGGATGATGGCGGTCATGCCGCCGCGCTTCCTTGCCGAACCGCAGATCTATTTTGCCGTCATTATCATTCTTATCTTTATTATTGTGGTGTATATCTAGAAAGGATTATGTCATTGCGAGCGGCGGTTTTCCCTGCACCGAACGCAGGGCGGTGTGCCGCGAAGCAAATCCCCAATTGACACGGAGATTGCTTCGTCGGGGAGAGCACCCTCCTCGCAATGACATGGCAGCGTATGACACACGTTCATTTCATCGGCATCGGAGGGTCTGGGCTTTCTGCCATTGCGCGTCTGCTCAAAGAGAGCGGCTACGAAGTGACAGGTTCCGATCAATCGCTTTCCTCCTTCGCTGCCGACTTGCAGAGCATCGGTGTACAGATCTTTGTGGGGCATCATCCGCGCAATGTTTCGGGTGCCGAGATGGTCATCCGCTCTTCTGCGATCAAAGATGAAAACCCCGAAGTGAAGGCTGCTTTGCAGGCGGGCATTCCCGTTTACAAGCGTTCCGATTTTCTTGGTCGGTTGATGGAGAACAAGATCGGCATTGGTGTGGCGGGCACACACGGCAAGACCACCACCACCGCCATGATCGCGTGGATGCTGTTCGCTCTCGACCGTGACCCTTCTTTTATTGTGGGCGGCACGTTGAACAATATGCAGGTTAACGCCCGGGCAGGCAAAGGGGATGCCTTCGTAATCGAAGCGGATGAATATGACCGTATGTTCCTTGGGCTTAAGCCGCAGATCGAAGTGGTGACCAACCTCGAACACGACCACCCCGATTGCTTCCCGACCTTCAAGGATATGCACACTGCTTTTGAAAGTTATATAGACCTGTTGCCGCCGGATGGTACGTTTATCACCTGTGCCGAAGATGATGGCGCAGTGACGTTACTCACGCATGCCCGCCGCAAGGGATTGAACGTCGTATCGTATTCTGTGCAGGGTGAGATGACCATCAACAGCCCGCAGTGGATTCAGGCACGTACCGTAAAGCCGAACGAAAAAGGCGGGTTTGATTTCTCTGTGATGACCAATATGGGCAGTATGACCAATGCCTTTAATGTATCGTTACAAGTGCCGGGTGAGCATAACGTCCGAAATGCGCTGGCGGCGTTGTGTGTTGCGGCGGTGATGGGGCTGCCCATGCAAAAGGCGGCTGAGGCGTTGAGTCAGTTTACGGGAACGGGACGCAGGTTCGAGGTCCGCGGTGAGCCGAAGGGTGTTCTGCTTGTGGATGATTATGCTCATCATCCTACTGAGATCCGCGCGACGTTGGCGGGTGCTAAGGCTCGTTATCCAGAACGTCGCATTTGGGCGGTCTGGCAGCCGCACACCTACTCGCGGACTCAGACTCTGCAATATGAATTCTCGCGTGCGTTCAGCGATGCCGATGAAGTACTTGTCACTGAGATCTACGCCTCACGTGAAGCCAAACAGGATTTTTCCTCTGCTGAAGTGGTCAGTTCCATGCCGCATACGGCTGCACGATATGGCGGCTCATTGGCAGAGACGAAGAAATATTTATTGGAAAATTTAAAATTTGGTGATGTGGTTATCGTCCTCTCTGCGGGCGATGCGGACCAGATCACTGCCGATCTGTTGAAGGAATTGTAGTCAGGATGTTGATGGTGAATACCGCCTTTGCAGTTGGTGTGTTGCGCCAAAAGTTTGGCGATGCCGTGCAGGAGAATGTGTCTCTTACGCCGTACACGTCTGCGCGCATTGGCGGGGAAGCGGATGTGCTGGTAACGGTTCAGTCTGCGGATGAATTGGCTGATGCGATGCAGTTGATCTGGGAGCATGAACTTCCATATTACATCCTCGGTGTTGGTTCGAATGTATTGGTAAGCGATGACGGCTTTCGTGGAGTCGTAGTTTTAGATCGGGCGAAGGAAGTCCGCTTTGAAGCTGGTGACCAGCCCACAGTGTGGTGTGAGGCGGGAGTAATCATCGCAAACCTTGCCAAGCGCTGCGCATCCAAAGGACTCGCCGGGCTCGAATGGTCAGCGACCGTTCCTGGGACGGTGGGTGGTGCGGTCTATGGCAATGCTGGTGCGTTTGGCGGCGATATGACCCATAACCTTATTTGGGCAGAATTGCTTACGAAGAATGGACGTGAGAAGCTCTCTCTTGAGCAAATGGAATATGGCTATCGCACCAGTGTCTTGAAACGCGGCGAGATCGATGGGGTCGTTCTAAGTGCATTATTGAAGTTAAAAAATTCTTCGAAAGAAGAAGTGTCGGTTAAAATCGAACAATTCAGCGAACGCCGAAAAGCCACGCAGCCGCCCGGTGCCAGCATGGGTTCGATGTTCAAGAACCCCGTAGGCGATTTTGCCGGACGTTTGATCGAGTCTGCGGGCTTGAAGGGGACGCGCATCGGTAACGCTGAGATCAGCACGGTGCATGGAAATTT
>JBDKJK010000063.1:0-25029 GCA_039796675.1 Chloroflexota bacterium | reverse complement strand
TTTTCGAGGGCGGTGATCTCACGCAGGGTCTTGAGAATATTTCCCTGGTAGTCCTCGCGTGCGATCAGAGCTTCGTACTTATCCCCTTCGGTTTTGTAAATTTCTTCTTGAGTAGGCATCTTAAGATTATACACAAATAGTTCTCGGGTATGCTATTCTGTTTCGAGCAAAATGGTTTGGTACAACATTCAGCCCAACGAATTTGACTGGAATTGGGAACGCTCGGATGATGGTGGAAACACCTGGCAGGTTAATTGGCAGATCAAGTACACGCGCAAATAATTTGTTTTGTATAATGGGCGCATGTCCACACTCTCCCCTTCTGCTCAAAAAATCCAAAACTTATTGAATGAACTAGGCTTTGCATATACCGTGATCGAGCATACCGAGTCGACTCGCACCGCGCAGGAAGCCGCAGACCAAGCTGGCTGCGAATTAGGTCAGATTGTCAAATCGCTCATCTTTCGCGGAAAGACCAGCGGCAAACCGATTCTCGTGCTTACTTCGGGTCCGAACCGCGTGAACGAAAAGCAGATCAGTGAATATGCAGGTGAGCCCATCGGCAAAGCCGATGCAGACTTTGTCCGCGCTGTGACGGGGTATGCCATTGGGGGCGTGCCGCCCTTGGGGCATATTGAAAAAATGGATACCTATCTCGATGAAGATTTCCTAAAATATTCCACGATCTGGGCAGCCGCCGGGACGCCAAAAGCCATCTTTGAATTGAAAACCGAAGACCTGCAAAAAATGACAGATGGCAAGGTAGTGAAAGTGACATGAAAGATATTCATCGGTGAAGCGGCAAAGATTTTTTTTAGCAAAGCCTCCACACCTGCCCTGGCAGGTACGCTAAGATTCAAAGGTTTTTCCTTTGCGATCTTGCGCCTTTGCGTTAAGTTTTTAGGCACAATCCACGCAAGTAGCAATTTGGGTTAAAACATGACTCGCCCAAAAATTAAGGTTTTGCAGACGAGTTTGTTTTCAAGAAAAAAATGAGACGCTGATTCACGCAGAAAAAAGCGGATTTGCTCTTATCAGCGCGAAGCGTATTTTTACGTCCCAAATTAAGTTCAGGGTAATTATTTTTTTATTGCATTCACTGTCTATTTATCGTAGAATCGTTTTAACTCAACCAAGGAGAGAAAATGGTTACAAAAGAAAAAACCGATTCCCGCCCGATGACCGAGGAAGCTGACTTCCTCCAAATCAAATCGTTCGATCACGTCCACTTTTATGTGGGCAATGCCAAACATGCCATGTATTATTGGTGGAAAGCATTTGGCTTCAAGCCCATCGCTTATTCAGGTTTGGAAACCGGCAACCGCGACTTCGCCTCGTATGTACTCGAATCGGGGCAGGCGCGGTTGGTTGTTTCTGCACCCTACTCACCCTCCAGCCCGCTTGCATCTCATCACATGGTGCATGGTGATGGCGTGAAAGTAATTGCATTAGAAGTAGATGATGCCGAGAAAGCCTGGCGCGAAACCACCGCCCGCGGAGCAAAATCTGCCTGGGCACCGCGTGAAGAAAAAGATGACCACGGCATCTATAGATCATCCGCTATTTACACCTATGGCGAAACCCAGCATGTATTTATAGACCGATCCGATTACAAAGGCATCTTTGCGCCTACATATCGTCCCCTCAAACACGAAACCGAATCCACGGGGCTTGCCGCCATCGACCACATCGTGGGCAACGTGCAGCTTGGCAAAATGAATCACTGGGTTAACTTCTATCATCAGGTGATGGGCTTCCGTCAGCTCATGCACTTCGACGACAAAGACATCTCCACCGAATACTCCGCGCTTATGTCCAAGGTGATGCAAAACGGCAATGGACGTGTCAAATTCCCGATCAATGAACCTGCTGAAGGCAAACGCAAGAGTCAGATCGAAGAATATCTCGATTACTACCTCTCCCCAGGCGCACAACACCTTGCCATCATCACCGGCGACATCCTCACCACCATTGAAAAACTTCGGAAGAACGGCGTCGAATTTTTGCGCGTGCCTGACACCTATTACGAAATGCTACCCGACCGCATCGGCACCATCAAGGAAGATTACAAAGCCATTCAAGAACTCGGCATCCTCGTTGATAAAGACGACGAAGGCTATCTTCTGCAAATCTTCACAAAGCCCATTCAAGACCGTCCCACCATGTTCATTGAGATCATCCAGCGGCACGGCGCACAAGGCTTCGGCAAAGGCAACTTCAAAGCCTTATTCGAATCACTTGAACTGGAACAGGAACGCCGCGGCAACCTCTAAATGCGGATGGAAAACCAGCGCTTCATCCTAACCCGCTGCCTACCCCTCCTACAGACAGCGGAGTTATCCTTTGGCTTTTCTGTATACAACTCATTATGCTTCTATAAAAACAAAGGCTTCAAAATAGGCAAACTATGAATGTAAAGTGGATTGTCCCCTTCCTAGTTCTACTCATCATAGCACTGGCTTGCAGTAGTACAGCACCCCGATCAGACCAACCAACGATCGAAACGGTTGTTGCCGCCACGCTGCAAGTCATCACCGAACAAGCCGCAAACAACCCTACTGCAACAAGCCAGCCTACTGGCATCTCTGTTACTTTTCAAAATGTGAGTTTTGTCATTCCAGAAGGGCTGGCAAGCACAGCCACAGCCGAAGTTGTGCCAGCAGCCGATGAATCCACAGGCGGACCGTGGGGCGTTTCACCAGAATACATTGAATTTGTTCTGGAGAATTATTCACCCAGAGACGATTTCTTCCCGCCTGTCATTCGTATTTACCCGGCGCAGGAGTATGCCGCCGTCAACCCTTGGGCGCAGAGCAGCATTGCAAAACTACAAGCAATTCTGGCAAGCCCATCGATGCCGCTCACAAACGAGAATCTATCTACAATTCCTTTCAATGGCGCGGCTGCACAACAATATGCAGCCCAGGCAAAAATGATCGCCTTTAAGAACGGAAATGGCGTTGGCATGACCTCACAATACGCACAATTTCCTGGTCCTATCGTAAGAGATGGCAGTTTCTATCATTATGAAGGTCTAACCAGCGACGGCAAGTATATGGTCGCGATGATGCTGCCCGTCACACTTCCGATACAAGCCAATGGAGAAAACCCTTCTGCAGATGGAGTTATCTATCCCAGCGACATATCCGATGTCAATGCGCTTAACTCATATTTTCAAGGCATTACCAACTTACTCAATGCTGCCAGCCCAGACTCCTTTCAACCGAATCTAACCCAACTCGAAGCGCTCATCCAATCTATTCAAATCCAATGAACGAGAGCCCAATGACCGACAAGATCATCACCGTCCGACCGCAAGGTACGCATATTAGCAAGCAGCAACTTCCAAATTTTGAGGGTATTTCTGCCGCAACGGCGGGGTCACAGCACCTGTGCATGCATCTCGTCATCATCCCGCCGGGCGGTAGAGCTGTGGCGCATTATCATGATGGCTACGAAACCACCATTTACATCATTCAAGGCAAAGCTGAAACCCGCTACGGCAAAAATCTTGAGCACTCTACCATCAACGAAGCCGGAGAATTCCTCTTCATTCCACCCAACCTGCCGCATCAACCGATCAACTTAAGTGATACAGAACAGGTCATTGCCGTGGTGGCACGAAACGACCCGAACGAGCAGGAAAGTGTTGTAGTCTATACCCCGAAGGATCCGTAAAATGAAAATCCGCGTACACACACTTGCCGCAATTTTATCGATGTCTATTCTGGTTGCATGTGCATCTGGCACAGCCGCCCCCACACCCAGCCCAGCATCTACAGCTGTGCCAGAATCTACAGCGATGAATCTGCCTGCTGAAACAGAATCAGCTTCAACGTCTGAGGTTGAGGCGGAGAACTTGGTCGCCTTTGATGAAATGGGAATTTCCGTCGGTTTCAATTATCCAGATGGTATTTTGCAGGGCACAAGCACAAGTGTTCAGCCAGTGTATACGAATTTCGGACCTACAGAATTGCCGTATCCACAACATGCGCGAATTCTTTTCACTGCATACACGAACGGAGCTGAAGATCAAACTGCCAGCGGTATTCGAATTTATCGCGTGGAAGAGATCAATGCCCTTGAAGCCGGAGTGGTGGAAAATTTATTTGCTGTGATGGAAGGGCAGGCAGATCATCATACTGATTTCCCGCGCTTCAGCGGAGCCAGCGCACTTATCGATGCACAACTTAGCGAGGTACGTATTCAGAATGGGCGCGGGTATCGTTATCTTTTCACCACATCCTTCGCGGCAGAAATGGTGAACGGAACAGGAACAACCCTGATGTATCAGGGCATTACGAATGATGAAAAATATTTTGTTTCTTTTCTTATTCCTGTCGATGCGCCTTTTCTCTCGGAGTTCATTGGCGTTCCGCTTGCAACAACACCTGAAGAATTCGATGCGTATTACCAAAGCGTGAATGAGCGTGTCAACACTGCTGCACCTGATGAATTTACACCTTCACTACATGAGATCGATGAATTAATATCTTCCATTGTGATCGTCGAACATTAAGGAGTAAACATGCCCTTTTATCATAAGCTCGGCAATATTCCGCACAAACGGCACACGCAATTCAAAAAACCGAACGGGAAACTTTATCGTGAAGAAGTTATGGGGCTCGAAGGGTTCTCATCGCTGCAATCCATCCTCTATCACCACTTTTTGCCTCCGCGAATCAAAGAGTTGAAAGATCTTGGATCTGCCAAACCCGAATACGTGGATTTTGGACCCATCCGTCATCGCGCCCTAAAAACGGCTCAGACCCCGCTCGGAGCGGACCCAGTTTCTGCGAGAGTTCCCCTACTCGGAAATAACGACGTGATCTTGGGTGTTTCGCGCGCGCCCAAAGGCAAGATGAGTTATTTCTACCGCAACTCGCAAGCCTATGAGACCTGGTGGGTTCACGATGGTAGCGGCACACTAAAGTCACAGTTTGGCAGCCTGCCCTTCCGTAAAGGCGATTACATCGTCATTCCATTCGGCACCACCTGGCAAATGGAGTTGAACGAAGAAACTAAATTCTTCACCATTGAAAACCCCAGCCAGATCGAGCCACCCAAACGCTATCGCAACCCGTATGGGCAATTGCTCGAACATGCGCCGTATTGTGAGCGTGATATTCGCCTGCCTGCCAACTTAGAAACCCACACCGAGCGCGGCGAGTTTGAGGTACGCGTAAAAGTTCGCGACCGCATCTCACAGCATATTTTGGATTATCACCCTCATGATGTCATCGGCTGGGACGGTTATCTCTACCCGTGGATCTTCAACATCGAAGACTTTGAGCCGATCACAGGCAGAATCCACCAACCGCCGCCCGTCCACCAAACCTTTGACGCTCATAACTTTGTTGTGTGTTCTTTTGTCCCGCGTCTGTTCGATTACCATCCTGAGGGTATTCCTGCTCCGTACAACCACTCCAACATTCAGTCAGATGAGGTGATTTATTACGCCGAAGGGAATTTTATGTCCCGCAAGGGAATAGACCGTTCAGACATCAGCCTGCATCCATTTGGCTTGCCACATGGTCCACAGCCCGGTATGACAGAAGCCAGCATCGGCAAGACCGAAACTCAGGAACTGGCTGTAATGGTAGATACCTTCCATCCGTTGCATCTTACAAAGCAAGCACTTGAAATGGAAAAACCTTATATGGAAACATGGTTTGAAGGCGACGGCGAATAGATATAAATGACAACAGAGAGATCAATGAAGAAACCAATCTACCTTCTGCTAAGTGTTTTTGTTTTTCTATCCTCCTGTAACGTGCCCACATCAGGTGAGGCTTCACCTGATGTGGCAACCGCCGCCGCATTGACAGTTGAAGCGGCATTGGCTAATAACCCAAACAGCGCCGGTCAGTCTCCGCTTGCAAGCCCAACGGTTGATACAACACCTGGCATTGCAATACAAACCGATTCAACATCCGGTGGAAATCCGCTGGCAAGCTTTGAAGATGTGACCAACTGCCGAACGGGACCCGGTGTGAATTACGAGCGCATTACGCAGATCCAACCTGGGCTGGCTGTCGAGATCGTTGGTTTTTATCCGCCCAATTATTGGGTCGTTTCAACAGATGCCGGTCTCTGCTGGGTGGCAGGAGAATTCGTCACCCCATCGGGAGATTATGCCGCAGTACCCACAGTGACTGCCCCGCCGACCCCGAAAGGTGGTGCGCCAGAAAACGTTAGCCTGCAAAAATGGGATGTCTTCTGCAATTACGTCACAAACGAAGCGGAAGTCTCTATAGCATGGGCAGATGAAGATGCTGAAACTGGTTATCGTGTTGTCCGAAATGATATCGTCATCGTAGAGCTCTCTGCAAATGCCATTCAATTTCAAGAAGTCATTACGTTGTTATCAGGGCAAACCGTGGGATATAGCATTATCGCTTTCAATGATGCCGGTCAGACGCAAAGTAAAACGATCACACTAGGCTGTTAAAAATAATTCTCAAATAAAAAAACAGCCACGCAATTACGCGTGGCTGTTTTGAATTAATCTGTAAACTGTTCTTTGACCTTTTTTGTCTGCTTGCCGCGTTCGTCTGTGTTCAAAATTCGTTTGCGGATTCTGAATGATTCAGGCGTCACTTCAAGCAGTTCATCGTCAGATAGGTATTCAATTGCCTCGTCGAGAGACATTTGTCGCGGCGGTGTGAGGCGAATTTCCATGTCACCGCCGGAGGCACGCATATTCGTCAGATGTTTCTTTTTACACACATTAACAGACAAGTCGGTGCCACGCGCATTTTCACCAATGACCATGCCTTCATATACATCCACACCGGGTCCAATAAATAACTGTCCGCGTTCTTCTGCACTCTTAAGGGCGTAGGCTGTGGTTGTCCCTGCCTCCCATGCAACCAAAGAGCCTCGCGGGCGTGAAGCCATGGGGCCGCCCATCTCATCATAGCCATTGAATATCGTGTGCATAATTCCTGCGCCACGGGTAGAGGTAAGGAATTGATAGCGGAAGCCAAGCAAGCCGCGGGTTGGAACAATATACACAATACGGGTCATTCCCTGACCTGTATCCTGCATATCCATCATTTTGCCGCGCCTACTCCCCAGCATTTCCACCACAACACCGACAGTCTCAGCACTGGTCTCGATATGTACTTCTTCATAGGGTTCGAGCAGTGCGCCATCATCGGCCTTGTGATAGATCACCTCAGGGCGCGATACTTGAAATTCGTATCCTTCACGGCGCATGGTTTCGATCAAAATACCAAGGTGCAACTCGCCGCGACCTGAAACAAGGAAGTTTTCTGCCGATTCGGTCTCTTCTACCCGTAAAGATACGTTGGTGCGCAATTCTTCAAATAAACGTTCGCGCAATTTTCGAGAGGTTCCCCATTTGCCTTCCTTGCCGGTGAAGGGAGATGTGTTCACACCGAAGGTCATACGGACGGTTGGTTCTTCCACTTTGATGGTCGGCAAAGCGACAGGGTTGGCAGGGTCGGCTAACGTTTCGCCGATGGCAATACCTTCCAAGCCAGCCAATGAGATGATATCGCCAGCTTTCACCTCGTTAATTTCAACCTTGTTTAGCCCTTTGAAGGTATAGAGATAGCGAGCGCTTTCAGGCGCAATGGTTCCATCCAATTTCATGCGTGCCATCTTTTGACCCGCTTTGATTGTGCCCGCAAAAACGCGCCCAATGGCTGTCACACCGCGGTAATCGTCATACCCAAGCATAGTGACGAGCATTTGTAATGGAGCATCAGGGTCCACTTTAGGAGCGGGAATATGCTGGAGAATCACGTCGAACAAAGATTGCAGATCCGGTCCAAGTTCCGGGGTCAGACCCGCTTTGCCAGCGGAACCTTGTGCATAAATGACAGGAAAATCTGCTTGTTCTTCGGTAGCGCCTAGCTCGATGAAAAGGTCAAATGTTTCATTTAAGACGCGTGCGGGTTCAGCATCTTTGCGGTCCACTTTGTTGATGACCACAATGGCTTTGTGTCCCATTTGCAGCGCCTTTTTAAGCACGAAACGGGTCTGCGGCATGGGTCCTTCGGCTGCGTCCACTAGCAATAGCACACCGTCTACCATGTTCATGACGCGCTCCACCTCGCCGCCGAAATCGGCATGCCCGGGGGTATCCACAATGTTGATTTTGATCGACTGATTGGTGGATGGGTCTATAAGGCTGATGGCGGTATTCTTGGCAAGAATAGTGATGCCGCGTTCGCGTTCAAGGTCGTTAGAATCCATGACGCGTTCTTCAATATGCTGATTCTCACGGAATGTGTGAGACTGACGCAGGAGTCCGTCCACCAGGGTAGTCTTCCCATGGTCAACGTGAGCAATAATAGCTATGTTTCTGAGGTCGGTTCGTTCGATCATAAAGTACTCTTTCTAGTGACAGGCACATAAATACCCTCGACATGCCGCCGAGGGCTTGTTTGTAGTTCGGCTTGCGGGCAGTATTCTATCAGAGAGCTTGGGTTTGAGGAAGGGATTTACAAACGCGCCAATCTTCCTGCTTTGCGAAGGTCGCGATAGTTCCACCAAACCTGCCAGATACGCATTGCCGCCTCTGCCTGGATCTTGAAGGACATTTTGGATTTCCCAAAACGCCTGTCAGCAAAATAAATTGGAGCTTCGCCCACTTTGAACTCAAGGCAATGCGCCAAATAAATCATCTCCACGAGAAAGATATAGCCAGTGGCTTGAATACGTTCAAATGGTATTTGCTTCAAGGTTTCACGCCGCCACATGCGGTATCCGGTTGTGACGTCGTGAAGCGGCAATCCTAAAATGGTGCGCGCATAAAAGTTTCCAAAAGCAGAAAGCCATTTTCGCCAAATGGGCCATCTCTCATCTACCGAGCCGCCCGAAACATATCGCGAACCGAGTACCACATCGCTAGATTTCAATTGCTCCGCCATCACTATCAGAGCAGCCGGGTCATGTGAAAAATCTGCATCCATTTGCACGATCGCTTCCGCATCCCCATCGAGAATCTTTTGAAAACCATTTAAGTATGCAGAACGCAACCCCATTTTCCCGGGGCGGCGAAGCACCTCAAGCCGCCCCGGGTATTTGTGGGAAAGGTTTTCAGCCAGCACGCCTGTACCATCTGGGCTGTTATCGTCCACTACGAGTAGGTACAGGTCGAGTGGAAGCGAAAATAAAGCGGAGACCAGTTTGGGCAGGTTCTCCGCTTCGTTATATGTAGGGATGACAATCGTAATGCGCAAATCGCGTCCTATTTTTTAGAGTTTTGCAACTCCGCTTTGATCTGTACAACATCAGACGAGCGGCTTTTCAAAGAGGTCATCTCGGCAAGTTTTGCATCAAGACGGTCTTTTCGTTTGGCTGCCTGCTCACGATCTTTAATCGGGTAAAAATATTCAACTGATTGCTCTAACCGTGAATGCAATTTATCACTGAGTGCTGCCAAATTAGATGGTGGAACCACGAGAATAAATTCAGTAGAACTTAGATGCCCAAGGAAATCTTCCGGGCGGCTGAATTCACGCATCGTGTTGACGATCATCAAACTCACAGCACGGAGTACATCATCAGATGCAACAAAGCCATAAGCTTCGCGGAACGAACCCATATTCTCTATCGAGACGAACAGTAGCGAAGCACCATCCTTGCCAAGTACCTCAGATAATTTTTCGTCTACAAGGGCTCCTTCCGGGAGCCCAGTAACGGGGTTGGTGAGAGTTCCCTGACTAACACGGGTCAATGCATTTCGGACACGCAAGCGTAATTCCTGAATGTCAAAAGGCTTGGTAATGTAATCGTCTGCCCCAATTTCCAAACCCTGCAGCTTATCGGCACGATCTCGCTTTTCAGTGAGAAAGATGATGGGAATGTTGGACGTTCGACGGTCGGTTCGCAAACGCCGAGCCACTTCATATCCATCAATGTCTGGAAGGCGAATATCCAAGATTGCTAGATCTGGGTTGACTTGCAAAGCAGATCGAACGCCATCCTCGCCCCAGTTTACGGTAAACACTTCATACTCTTGTGACCGAAAATAAGCCGTCAGCATTTCAGCCACGTCAGGGTCATCTTCCACAATGAGGATCTTCGACTTTGCGTCTGCCATGCCCAATGCCTTATTGTTATGAAATCGGTTCTTTTTGTACGATGAATTCGCAGACCGGGTCGCTCATTGCCACGCATTTGGATTCGTTAACACGGAATTCATTTCCGCCGGAAACCCATTTTAAGCTTTCTTGCAGTAGCCCAGTGGAAATGAAGCAGACGGGTTTATCCACACCGGAACGCCCCCAACAGCAAGGGCACTTATGAATGGTCCACACCCATTCTGTATCTTTTTCTTCAACGGTGGTTTGCTGGTCGCTCAACTGGGTGAAGATCTTGGCAAAAGCGGGCAGACCAATTCTGAGCTTGGACTGAAGCGGAAGGACGACAAATGCCAAATCTGCTGCACCAGCTAAGGCACCAAAATTCCGCAGGGCATCTGCAAAGGTAGCTCGCCCAGCGCGAAGAGCAAGACCACGTCCACCACGAGGACCGTACATTTCTTCCAACGCCGAACTAATCGCAGATAATTCAGCAAAGTCAAATCCCTTATCTAAGTTATCTGGGGGATAGTTTTCGATGTAATGGCTAAGACCGGCAAGGTTAAGAATGGCATTTAAACCATTCTTGCCCATCACCTCTTCAAGAGATTTGATCGTGATCAAGCCAAATTTATTAGGATAATACAAACCAGCATTTTGGACGGGGCTCATAATGATGACTCCATTAAATTAACTTCGCCAGATCTTCGGCGGCGCGTCGCATATCAAGGAAGATCAGGCCAAGCCTAGCCTGTTCACGTACCAGGGCGGTAAGCACGGCCTCTTCCCCTACAGAGATCAGGACAACATATCCCTTAAGCCCCTTAATATAAACTTGTTCAAGCGAGCCACGCCCTAATTCACCAGCGATGCGTTCGCCCAACGATAGCATTGCCGCAGACATGGCTGATACGCGATCTTCTTCCACACCTTGTGGCAGAGCCGATGCAATACTCAGACCATCTACGCTAACAACTGCTGATGCCTCGATATCCGGGGAGGATGCCTGCAATTCGCGCAAGCGATCTACCATTTGTTGAGTGCGATTTTTAGTCAAACCAGCCCTCCTAGGGGATTTTTAACACCTTGATGATTTTTGAAACATCCATAAAAGACAATCAATCAATTTTAGAACATGGCTTTCATTGTGTCAAGTTCGACGGTACGGAGTTTACAAAAAGGCAAGGGGCTGTACCAGATAAAATCATCTAACCTCAAGCGCTATACGTTACGGGAAATCTGATGCTTAAGCTGAAATGGAATCATGATCTTTGTATTGACACGAAGATACCCTCATGGTAAACTATCGCCCGCTTAACTAATTGGTCTCGTGGTGTAGCGGCCTAACATGCGGCCCTGTCAAGGCCGAGATCGCGGGTTCGAATCCCGTCGGGACCGCCAAATAAATCGCCTAACGGCGATTTATTTTTTTCACTAGATCGTATTGAACTTATAGTAAAATATGATCTGCCGGGGCGATGGCGGAATCGGCAGACGCAACAGACTTAAAATCTGTCGTTGGAAACAACGTGAGGGTTCGACCCCCTCTCGCCCCACTCAGTCATTGCAACGCTGGCTTCAAGGGTTGCAATGACCTTTTCATCTAAAAGGCAACCCATGTTCTTTACACGCCAGCAATTGGAAGAAAATGAAGATCGTAGCCTTGCGCCTTACGGAATGCGCAGCAAGGATACAAAGGGGCGTGCCTACCTTGATTCTGAGCCGGAATACCGTACTGCCTTCCAACGTGACCGAGACCGGATCTTACACACCACAGCGTTTCGCCGCCTTGAATATAAGACTCAGGTTTTCATCAACTTCGAAGGCGACCACTTCCGCACACGCCTCACGCACACTCTTGAAGTTGCCCAGATCGGTCGAACGCTTGCCCGTGCTCTTGGCGGCAACGAAGATCTTGTAGAAGCCATTTGTCTGGCTCACGACCTAGGGCATTCCCCTTTCGGGCATTCTGGCGAAGTCGCTCTTGCACGGCTGATGAAGGAAGTTGGCGGTTTCGACCACAACAAGCAATCCCTAAGAATCGTAACCGAACTTGAACAGCGCTATCCTGAATTCCCTGGGCTTAATCTCTCATGGGAAGTGCGAGAGGGAATGGTCAAGCATGAATCTGAGTATGATATTTCGGATGCGCATGATTTTAATCCCGAGTTGCGTGGGAACTTAGAAACGCAGATAGCCAATGTAGCAGATGAGCTTGCCTACACCACTCACGACCTGGATGACGGCTTGCGCTCGGGAATGATCAACCCACAAATTTTGGATGGTGTTGCACTTTGGGAAATCTTGCGCGAAACCTACAACTGGCGAGGACCCATTCTGGGCGATATGGAACGTCACCGCATGATTCGCCATTTAGTTGGACTATTGGTCACAGACATGATCAAAGGAACAGATGCCAGACTAAAGGAAAGCAAGGTCAATTCCTTCTCTGACATTCAAAAACTAAAGCATAATGTTGTAGGGTATTCTGAAGAAATGCAGCGGCGCAACCGCGAACTGAAAGACCTGCTATACAAAAAACTATACAGACATTTTCGTGTCGTCCGTATGCAGGTCAAGGCAGAGCGCATCATATCAGACCTGTTTAATGCCTACCGCGCTGAGCCTGCCACTCTGCCTGATCACATCCAATTCTTCGTCGAAAAACGCGGATTGGAACGCACCATCTGCGATCACATTGCCGGTATGACAGATCGATACGCCATCGAAGAACACCAAAAAATGTTCAACCCCACCGAAAAACCGTAACTTCCTTTCGTTTTCAATGGGGGCATAAAAGCAACAGATCAATGCCCTCTATTTTTTCAACAGAATCTCTGAGTATATAAAAAGGAGAAGCCATGACCCAACCCAATTACCTCACTCCCGAAGGAGAAGCCAAATTATTGGCTGAACTCGAAGACCTCAAAGGACCTCGCCGAGAAGAGCTTGCCTTACGGCTGCGTTCCGCCATTCAGATGGGCGATCTATCGGAAAATGCCGACTATCACAAAGCCAAAGAAGACCAAGGCTTTCTCGAAGGGCGCATTCAGGAG
Source organism: Chloroflexota bacterium (assembly GCA_039796675.1). Classification (GTDB taxonomy): domain Bacteria; phylum Chloroflexota; class Anaerolineae; order Anaerolineales; family Villigracilaceae; genus Villigracilis. The sequence continues at coordinate 11,915 of JBDKJK010000063.1, read as the reverse complement.
ATCGAAGCCATTTTACGAAACTCTGTACTCATCGAAAAGAAAAGCAACGACTCAGTCTCCATCGGCGCACATGTCACCATCCAAGAAGAAGACTTCGACCCCGAAACCTACTTCATTGTCGGTCCTACTGAAGCAGACCCTCGGCATGGGCGTATTTCTCACGAATCCCCGATCGGGATCGCGCTCATGAACAAAAAGGTCGGGCAGATCGCCGAAGCTGAAACGCCCGGCGGCAAAATAAAATTTAAGATCATCAAGATCGAGTAGTAACAAAAAACCGCTCCAAATGGAGCGGTTTTATTTTTTTATCCCTGGCGAGGCCAGATCGCCAATTCAAGTGTAACCCGTTCAAAGTAACTGCTATCGGGCAATGGACCTTTTCCATACTCAATATCCACAATTGTAGCGAGGAGCTGCAATGTAGCAGTCTCCAGCAACACCTGAGCCTGCGGCTCCACCATCACCAGCTCACCCTTCGGTTCGAGCCGCGAACGGATCCCCGGGTCGGCAAAGGCATGGCGCGACATCAAAACCTTGGTAGCCGTCTTGATATCGTTCTTATCAAACAACCAAACTTCAAGTGCCGCAACCTTCTTGGGTTCGCCAACACCAATGATCTCTGAAACACCCACGCCATACTCACCCAAGAATTCACCCGACCCTGTATCAATGCTAAATGATTCATCGAACAAATCATCACCAAGCACATAGGTGGTCATGGTTTGAGTAATGGGTGGCGCAAGCCCCATATCTTCAAAATTTGTCTTCGCGGCAGAACGGCTAATCTCAACAGCTTGCATCACTGCAGTCACTTCACCTGAGCCGCGTTTGCCAAGCAAACGATAGAGGTATAGCCCACCTGCTGCCACCACACCAAGCACCAAAAGGATGCCCACACCGATCAACGCAGTGCGAAGCGTGGAGCTAAGACCAGACGCCTCTGTAACCGGCACACCACCGCGTGCATTGATCTCATTTGTTACCGCCTGACCAAATTCTTGGATAACACTCGCAGGCAAATAGCCCGGGTTTCCCTGCACAGCCGCATAAGCCGCTTGAGCTGGGTCACCCAGCCCAAGCCAGCGATCTGCAGCAAGAGCCGGACTCTTATTAATACTGAAGGAGTCAATTGCCATGCGCATGTAATCCTCCCTCAGGTCTGGACGCAGATAAAAAGGAGTCGCATCTTTAAACTCCTTGGTTCCCCAGCCAATAAACAAGCCCAACACGATCCCCACAACAAAAAGGGCAATCGGCATAATGGGCAACTTCTTCAAAAATGCAACGACAAATTGCATATCAGACTCCTTCGCTTGGATGCTTTGGCTCGATTATACAACGTAAATCAGACGCGCCACATGGCAGAATGATTGCCCAAAAGGATAAAACGCCTCAGCCCCAGCCGAAAACTGATTCAGTTACCCAGGCAATACACACGCTGAATGCTACGTATTTTCCGGCACGATCTCTTCCAACATGAAACTTTCAGAACAATTCGTACATTGTGCTTCGCGTTTGTTCGCGATCACCAGCAACCCGCTACATTTCGGGCAAGGCTTGGAAAGTGGTTTTTTCCAGGTGGTAAAGTCACAATTTGGATAATTTGCACAGCCATAAAAGGTGCGCCCTTTGCGGGTGCGGCGTTCCACCATATCGCCGCCATCCTTCGGGCAAGAAACGCCAATTTTTTCCAGCCACGGCTCGGTATACCGACAGGTCGGAAAATTGGCGCAGGAAATAAACTTCCCAAAGCGTCCGTAGCGGATGACCAATTCTCCAGCACAATCGGGGCATTGCCTGCCGATCGGTTCCGGCTCAGATTTGGCAACCGGCATCTCTGCCTGCGCTTTTTTAACGTCCTCTGAAAACGGCGTATAGAACTCACGGATGGCATCTGTCCATTCCATCTGACCATCTGCGATTTTATCGAGATCTTCTTCCATATGCGCGGTAAAGTTAAAATCCACTACTTCGGGGAAGTATTGCGCCATCAGGTCGTTCACTTGGATACCCATATCTGTAGGCACCAAACGCTTCTCTTCGCGCAAGGCATATCCGCGAGCTTGAATGGTGGAAATAGTTGGCGCATACGTGGAAGGACGACCAATGCCGTTTTCTTCCAAGGCTTGAACCAAAGATGCCTCAGAGAATCGCGGCGGAGGTTGCGTAAAATGCTGCTCAGGAATCAGGCGGATCAATTCTTGCACCTGCCCCTCTGCCACACCGGCTGGAATCTTTACATCATCCTCTTCTTCAGTTTTGGCATCTTCGTTCTTGGCTTCTTCGTAGACCACCATAAACCCGGGGAATTTTATAGCCGAGCCTGAAGCACGCAACAGGTATTCATGTTCATTTGTTTTGCCAGTCACTTCAACCTGAAGAGTGTCATACACTGCCGCTTCCATTTGAGAGGCTACAAAACGTTGCCAGATCAATCTATACAGCTTGAACATGGCTGGCTCAAGAAACTCTTTAATTTTTTCCGGCTCACGCATCACGGCAGTGGGACGAATGGCTTCATGAGCTTCCTGCGCATTGGCAGATTTGGTCTTATACGTTGGCGGTTCGGCAGGCAAGAAGTCGCCGCCGTATTTGCCTGTTACAAATTCACGAGCCTCAGTTTGAGCAATGGCTGAGACGTTGGTTGAGTCTGTACGCATGTAGGTGATGAGACCGGTCGTGCCGCCTTCGCCTACATCCTGACCTTCATATAGTCCCTGTGCTAGTGCCATTGTGCGCCTTGCGGTATAGCCCAGTTTACGCGATGCTTCCTGTTGCAGAGTGGAGGTGGTAAAGGGTGCAGAGGGTTTCCGTCTCCGCTCTCCGCGTTTGACTTTTGAAATGGCAAACGAAGCAGTTTCGAGGTCGTAAAGAAACGGCTTGACCATTTCCTCGCTCGAAAGTTCCGGCTCTTTTTCATCCACCCGCACAAGTTTGGCGATGAAATTCGATTTCAATTTTTCCGGCTTGAACTCAGCATGGATCGTCCAATATTCAACCGGTTTGAAGGCGTCGATCTCGCGTTCACGATCAACGATCAGCCTCAAAGCAACCGACTGAACGCGACCCGCAGAGAGGCGCCCGCGCACTTTTTCCCAAAGAATAGGGCTGATGCTGTAACCAACTAAACGGTCGAGAACACGGCGCGCCTGCTGGGCGTTGACGAGGTTCATATCAATGCTGCGTGGGTGCGAGAAAGCCTCTGAAACGGCAGGAGCGGTGATCTCATGAAAGACTACACGTTTGGTGCGTTCCGGTTCGATGCCCGCAGCTTCCATCAAATGCCACGATATCGATTCGCCTTCGCGGTCAGGATCGGTTGCGAGGAAGATTTCTTCGGCTTTCTTTGCCAGTAGTTTGATCTCTTTGACCACATCTTTCTTTTCATTAGGGACGCGATATTTGGGCTCGAAATTATTATCCACATCTACAGAAAGCTGTGACTTTAACAGATCGCGCACATGCCCCACCGATGCGCGGACGGTGTAACCTTTACCCAAAAAACGCCCGACTGTTTTTGCCTTGGCAGGTGATTCAACAATCACCAATTTTCCTTCGCGTATCTCTACCTTTTCAGGTTTGGGCGGCGGAATCAAACCAGCATGGGCTTCTGTCTTTCCCATGCGAAATAGTTTTGTGCCACAAACAGGGCAGATACCAGTTGTCACCGCAGAACTTTTAGCGTTGAACCCGGCTACTGGGTCTTGTATCTCCCGTTTGGTCTTGCACTTCATACAATAGGCTTCCATTCGTATTCCTCCAACATGTCTTTCATTAACCATACATCTGCAATGAAAGTTGTTCGCTCTTTACAAAAAACATCCCGCAAGGTTAAACCTTACGGGATGAACATTCTACAACAATTTTGTGATTTTTTGCAAACGCCAGTTTTTTTGGAAAATCAACGCAATGGCTTTTGCTTACAAAACCAGCTGTTACAAATACTTTTCTTGGCGATGTTTTTTCAAATGTTCAACAACATCCTTCACCTTTTGAGATTGATCTGTCTTGCATATCAAAAGGGTATCACCTGTATCAACAACAACCATATCATCCACGCCAATGGTTACGACCAGCCGATCTGATCCGCCACCATAGACAAGTGTGTTGTTCGTCTCCAATGCCAAATGTAAAGCCGCATTGGTGGCGATATTTCCACTCATATCTGGCAGGAGCACTTCGAACAGCGATGACCAGGAACCAACATCGCTCCAACCCAAGCCGCCCGCCGGGAGGACGGCAACTTTTTCCGCTGTTTCCATGATGCCGTAATCGACCGTCTCATTCTTCAAGTTGGGCCAAATCTTGTTGAGCACTTCATCGCGGTTAGAGGTACCCCACGCCGCGCCAATTTCTCGCAAAGCACTGCCCAGGGAGGGCATCTGCTTATCGATCTCATTCAAGATCGTATCAGCTCGCCAGATGAACATGCCGCTATTCCATGAATGCCCACCCATGCGCAATAGCTGTTGGGCAGTTTCATCGTTTGGCTTTTCCTTAAAGCTCTTCACCATATAAGTAGGGTATTTATATTCGCCGTTCAGCGCCGTGCCTTGTTGAATATATCCGTAGGCAGTCGAAGGCATGGTCGGTGTAATGCCCAGTGTAACTAAATATTGATCGTTAGCCACTTCGAAAGCGGCTTTAAGAAGGTAATGGAATAAATCAATGTTGCGGATGAAATGATCTGAAGGCAAAATCGCCATGGATGCTTCAGGATCACGTTTATGAAGAGCCATAGCTGCCAACCCAACCACCGAAGCCGTACCCCGCGGAGCGGGTTCGATCAAATAATTCTCCTCTGGGAGTTCGGGTACCTGCTGTTTCATTTCCAATGCCTGGTCGGCAACGGTTACCACCAAAATACGCTCAGGAGGAAAAAGCTCCCTGAGCCTTGCAACTGTACTTTGGAACAGAGTTTCCTGCCCGATCAACGGCAGGAGTTGTTTCGGCTTATCTTTGCGAGAAAGAGGCCACAGGCGCGTCCCGCCGCCGCCAGCCATGATCACTGCATAACGATGTTCAGACATATCTACTTCTCCTTATAGTCTGCTTGTTCTTCACGAACAGCCACGTAGTTCATCCCACCCACCTGCCGCACCATTCCTTTTAACTCCATCATAGCGAGTGTAGCTGAAATTTTTTCGATCGGTATATCGGCTTTATTGCAAATCTCATCTACATGCAAAGGCTCACTGCTCAGCGTGTTTAATACGATCGCTTCGGTTTCGTCTGACGGCAAAATCTTGCGAGCCGTTTTTTGTTTATCCATGCGGGTCAGGTCTAAAGCCTGCATTAAGTCGGCTGGGGTTAATAAAGGCTGCGCCCCTTTTTGGATCAGCCGATTCGTGCCTTTACTTTGCGGAGCCAGAATACTGCCCGGCACAGCAAATATTTCACGCCCCTGCTCAGCGGCAAATTCGGCGGTGATCAACGCGCCACTTGTTTCTGCCGCTTCGATCACAACAACCGCCAGCGACAACCCAGAAATAATTCGGTTGCGCGGCGGGAAGTTCGAAGCATCGGGCGGTGTGCCCACAGCGTAATCACTCATCACTGCGCCGCGTTGTAGCATCTGTTCGGCAAGCCCGCGATGCTCTGGCGGGTAGATCTTATCCACGCCTGAGCCAAGAATCGCTATCGTCCGCCCGCCTGCTTTGAGCGCGGTCTGATGCGCGATGGCATCCACTCCACGGGCGAGCCCGCTAATGACGGTGATTCCGTTTGCGGCGAGGAAAGAAGCGATCTCTTCCGTCACCTGCCTGCCATAGGGAGTCACTTTGCGCGTGCCCACAATGGCGACCGCAAACAGGTCATCCATCAAGTACTCACCGCGGATGTAAAGAACCGGCGGCGGCTGATCAATCTCTTTTAATCGGGCAGGATAGGCTTCATCAGCCCATGTGAGGATTTGAATACCTTGCGCTTCGATCTTCGCCCAAACCTGATTCAGATCTATTTGCTTTCTCGCCCCGATAACTTTTTCTACTAACTTCGCGCCCAAACCGGCTTCCATCAAGGCAGGCGCATCGGCATTCCATGCAGCCTCTAAATCGCCGAAATAAGCAACCAGATTTTGCATGCGCACCGCGCCAATGCCTTTGATTAAGTTGAAACCGATCCAGTATTTTTTTTCTTCCATGATTGGAAATTGTAACATTCCCCAATTCGATTTTAATTTAGATCAGCCCGTCGATTAAATGGACTTTGATGACCCGATCTGTCATGTTGATATCGAGAATCACATCCGCAATGGCAGGGAGCAGAATCTCTTTGCCATCCTCTTTAACAACAACATATACATCATTAGCACCGGTCTCGAGCACTTCGTTCAAGATACCGAGCTTGTCACTCGCATCTGTCATCACGGTAAGACCGATCAACTCGTGTTTGTAAAATTTTCCTTCGGGCAGAGCCGGAACTTCGCTAGATTGGACGTACACCCACTGATTGCGGAATCGCCCCGCCGTTTCGGGCGAATCAAATCCCTGTATCTTTACCAGCAGTCCCGTGGAATGAGGGCGGACAGCCCCTATTGTAAAAACTTCATGCTTTTCACCGACGTATACTTTACGCCCCAGCTTGATTCGTTCTGGGAAGTCTGTGTGCAAATCCATAATGATTTCACCCTGCACCCCATGCGGACGGCGCAAGAAACCGATTGCCAAATAAATAGACTCGCCTTTTGGCGAGCCTGAGTTTTGTTCAGTCGTCATCAGGAAGGTTCCGTAACATCCAGCGTGGCTTGTTTGCCCTGACGCTCCGCTGCAACCCGCAAAAGCGTGCGGATGGCATTTGCCACCTTGCCACCCTTGCCAATGACACGTCCCATATCTTCTTTGGCAACGCTCAACTCAATGCGTGGACGATTGCCCTTGGATTCTGTCACGGTTACTTCTTCTGGATGATCTACGAGAGATTTGGCAATGTATTCGATAAGGTCTTTCATGCGGAATTTCCTCTTTTACGCATTACGGATTACGCAATTTGTGATGCGTAATCCGTAATGGTGAGTCGTACGTTATTACTTGCTGGTCTTCGCTGGCGCAGCGCGCTTGGCTTCAGCAGCTGCAGCTTCAGCCACGAGGCTTTCTAAGGTTTCACCCTTCTTGAAGCGCTCGAAACGCTCAAGGGTACCAGCAGCCTTGAGAACCTGCGCCGCCGATTCGCTCGGTTGAGCGCCGTTCTTCATCCAGTGGTAGATGCGGTCTTCATTTAACTTGATGGTGGCGGGATTGGTGCGGGGGTTGTATACGCCCAAAATCTCCAAAAAGCGACCATCGCGGGGGGCTTCTTTATCCGCAGCGACAATGCGGTACGTGGGTTGGCCCTTGAGACCAATACGACGTAAACGAATTCGAACCATGTTGACTTACTCCTTGATATTTTTTATTTACGTTTCAGACAGGCACTAGAGGGGTGTGCGAGCTGAAATCGCGGGCTGTATTTTACCAGAGAAAAGAGGTTTTCTCCTACCCAAACAGCCTGCCGAGCCCCTTGCCGCCGGTCTTTTGGATCATTTTCATCATCTTCTGCGTTTCGCGGAATTGCTTGATGAGGCGATTGACATCCTGCACGTCCATACCAGAGCCAGCGGCGATGCGGCGGCGACGGGAGGCATTCAAGAGGTCGGGGTCGCGGCGTTCTTTCAGGGTCATCGAATTGATGATCGCTTCGGATTGTTTGAATTGTTTTTCAACAAGCGACGGGTCAATACCGCGCGCAGCCTGCCCCATTTGCCCGGGGAGCATCTCCATGATCTGCGAGAGTGGTCCCATCTTTTTCATTTGATTCATTTGTTCGAGCCAGTCTTCAAGCGAGAAATTGCCCTTCATTAATTTCTGGGCTTGTTTCTCGGCGGTTTGCTGGTCGAACATGGCTTCGGCTTTTTCGATCAAGCCGATCATATCGCCCATGCCTAAAATCCGCGAAGACAAACGTGAGGGGTCGTAGGTTTCGAGCGCGTCTAGTTTTTCACCAGTACCGATAAATTTGATCGGCACACCGGTCACAGAACGGATCGAAATCGCCGCGCCGCCGCGTGAGTCACCGTCCATCTTTGTGAGGATAAGCCCCGTAAGATTGATGGCTTCTTTGAAACCTTGTGCGATGTTCAAGGCTTCCTGACCGATCATGGAATCGATGACGAGCAAGGTATCCACCGGGTTGACGTTGGCATGAATGGCTTTGAGTTCGTCCATCAACTGCGCATCCATCTGCGACCGACCGGCTGTATCGACCAGCACCAGGCTGTAGCCACCTTTGTCAGCTTTATCTACTGCGCGCTTCGCGAGTTCTTGCGGTGTGATGGATGTATCGGCTTCCACCTCCACGCCAACACGTTCGCCGAGTTGTTGCAATTGTTTGACAGCGGCAGGACGATAGGGATCGCCAGCGACCATCAAAATGCGCTCGCCTTTGGATTTTAGCAAGCGGGCGAGCTTTCCAGTAATAGTGGTCTTGCCTGCACCTTGCAACCCGACCATCATGATTACACGCGGCTTCGGTCCGGTGAGGTTGAGCGGAGCAGGCTCGCCGAGGGTGGCGACCAATTCTTCATTGACGATCTTAATGACTTGCTGACCAGGATTAAGTGCCTTTGAAACTTCTGCACCGACGGCACGTTCGCGCACTTTGGCGATGAAGGTTTTGACCACGCTGAAATGCACGTCTGCTTCGAGCAAAGCAAGGCGCACTTCTTTCATGGCGGCATCTACGTCGGCTTCGGAGAGCTTGCCGCGTTTGCGCAGGTTGTCGAAGATCTGGTTGAGTCGTCCGGTGAGAGTTTCAAACATAGCGAAGTATTATGCCATTGCGAGGGGATTGCTTCGGGCGAAGAACAAGAACGCCCTCGCAATGACGAATTCCGATTCCTTTTCAGTGTAGGAGAGGCATTTTAGCGTGTAGCAGGTTGAGGGTCAAGCAGGAGGCGCAGGGTGTTAATATCCTGTTTACGCTGGGTGCTTTACATCCTCATCGAAACTCCTTATACTGACATGTGTTCTCTTAGTATCCTTAAACTCATGGAGGAACCATGGCAACAGAAGCAATGGTCAACGATAGGAAAGAGATCTTTGGTTGGGCAATGTACGACTGGGCGAACTCTGCCTTTAGCACGACCGTGGGGACTGTATTTTTAGGTCCGTATGTGGCAAGTTTAGCTAGAACAGCAGCAGAAGCGGCGGGGACAACTACGGTTCCGTTTTTAGGGATACCCGTTGCGCCTGACTCATTTTTGCCATATTGCATTTCGTTCTCTGTGGGAATGCAGGTGTTGTTCCTCCCGATTCTCGGAGCCATTGCAGATTACTCGCATCTGCGTAAGACGATGATGCGCCTCTTTGCGACGATTGGCGCGATTGCTACAATTCTAATGTTTCTGATTGCCGGGAACTTGTGGTGGTTGGGTGGTGTGCTTTTCATTGCCGCCAACCTTGCCTTTGGCGCTGCCATCGTTTTCTATAATGCCTATTTACCCGATATTGCCAGTGAGGAGGAACGGGATAATGTTTCTTCGTATGGCTGGGCAATGGGGTATATGGGCGGCGGTATTTTGTTGGCGCTAAATTTGGCATTCTTCATTTTTAGTGAAGATATTGGTGTGCCAAGTTCGCTGGCAGTTCGCATTAACCTTGCTTCTGCTGGGATTTGGTGGCTGGGATTTGCTTTCATTACATGGAGCCGCTTACGCCCGCGCCATGCGGCACGGGCATTGCCTGCAGGTGAAAACTATGCAAGCATTGGCTTCAAACAATTGCGAAAAACCTTCAGCGAAGTAAAACATTTCCCCGAGACCTTGAAATTCTTATTAGCCTACTTCTTGTATAACGACGGCATTCAAACCGTGATTGCTGTTGCTGCCACCTTTGCGGCGGCTCCGCTTATTCAAGGCGGCTTGGAGCAGGATCAGACCACGTTGACTTCTGTGATTCTGATGATCCAATTCCTGGCGTTCTTTGGGGCATTGCTCTGGGGCAGGCTGGCAAAGTCGATCGGAGCGAAACAGTCGGTCATCGTCAGCTTGGTGATCTGGTCTGGCGTGGTGATTTATGCCTATGGTGGGTTGAAAGGTGATAGTGTAACGGCGCAGTTTTTCGTGTTGGGCGCTTTCATCGCTTTGGTGATGGGCGGCTCACAAGCCATCAGCCGCAGTTTGTTCGCGCAGATGATTCCCAATGGCAAGGAGGCGGAGTTCTTCGCCTTTTATGAGATCAGCGAACGCGGCACCTCGTGGATCGGTCCGTTGGTGTTCGGGTTGGCGAATCAGATTTTTGGGAACTTGCGCATCGCTATTTTGGCGTTGATTTTCTTCTTCATTGCAGGCTTGATCTTGCTGCCTTTCGTGAATGTGAACAAAGCCATTGCAGATGCAAAGAAATACGACGGCAACGCTGCCTAGTAATTTATAACAAACATAAAAAAGCAGCGCGGACTAAAAGTCCGCGCTGCTTTTTTATACATGAATATGTTTCTTTTTCTTGACAAACATCGGCGAGAGTTTAAACTTCGGCGCGCGGTCACTGGACCATGCCACGTTTGGCGGCGCCATCACCAAACTACATAAGACGAGCAGGGTGCGGTCATAATTAACCCGCCATCCGGCAAAATCGAGCCAGGCTTTTTCACGGTCTGGTTTGATGGGCAAACCGGCGGCTTCGAGCTTATTGATCAGTTGGTCATATTCGGCGCGAGTAATGCTGATGGGGGTTTCGGGAAATTTCGGCTCGTGCGGATGTGGAACATCGAAATAATCGGTGATGCGATGAAAAGAAATGAACCCGGCGCGGATGCACAAGGCGGCAGACATTTCTTGTGGAATATCAATGGAAGATAAGGTAATGGCAGCCGAGTCGAGAACGGCGCCTGCAGAGGTGACCCAAGAGGTGTCGCTACGTGGGGAGCGAAAGAAAACGAGAGCAGGTAGGGTGGTGTGACTCTCTTCTACGTCGGCGAACCAGATCTCCCAGGTTTTCCAAAGCTCAGAGAGTTTGTCTAAGCCGTGGATGCGGTTGAAGCGGGTCAACATATCGTAGGGGTTGGGCGGGTCTCCGGCGCGCACTTCCAGCATGTTCACCACTTGCTCGCGACGAGAAAACGCAGAATACATGGTGGGCAAATAGGCAATCAACAACCCCACCATAATGAGCCCTAGCATGGCTTCAGAAAAGACCAGAATTGTCACCTGATAATTCTCGGGGGCGGTAAAACCGAGGGTCAGCAATGAAGATCCGCTCAGGCGTAGATCGAAGAAAAAGTCACCTGCGCGCAGCGACCAATACATCAGCGAATAGCCGAGTGCGATCAATGCATACCATACTGGGACGAGAAGCATGAGCGCCATCGGTGCGTAATATGCCATGATGGCATCGCGCTGTTCATAGGTCTTTGCAAAGCGCATGATAAATTCGATCAAGCGCCGCATTAGCCCAAAGACGAGTCGATTCAATTGGCTGCGCGCACTACGCGGCAGGACAAAGGTGGAGATCGCCGAAAATATGGTGGCAATGACAATGCCCGCACCCAGAATAAAAACGATGATGTTCACGATTGAATTCATTGTGGGAAGATTATAGTTGGCTTATTTTATTTGCGATTAAATCAAAAGAGAACGCGGACTTAAGTGTAGAGCGCGTTCTCTTTTGATTTTAAGAAAAACTATTGAAGGTATTCGTCGAACAAAGTTCTAAAGTCGTTTTCTGAAACGAAGCCAACTAGTTTTTTGAGGACGTTCCCGTTCGCGTCCAACAGATAAAATTCGGGCTGATAGACAAACCCAAGTGTGCGCTGGAAGGAATCGGTCTGTGGATCGTCGGCATCGAGAAAACTAAATTTGACCCTGCCATAATACTCTGCTTCGAGCCCATGAACCATGGGCGCCATTGCGCGGCAGGTCGCTCAGGTGAAGCGGAAGAATT
>JBDKJK010000062.1:0-4228 GCA_039796675.1 Chloroflexota bacterium | reverse complement strand
TGTGTCGCGACGAATCTTGCCCCTTCTGAGTCCCGTTCCTCTTCTACCGCGCCGATGACTACGAATTGCCAGCCATTTCTTGCACCGACTTTTGCAACCGCATCCGTAAATGCTGCCAGCGGACCTTTTGCATCCACCGAGCCGCGCCCGTAAAGTAGGGGCGACACGCGAGTCGCCCCTACAGGCTCCACACGAACCGAAATTTCACCCGGCACCGTGTCAATGTGACCGAGCAGAACAACCTGTTTCGGTCCCTGCCCCATCACACCAACCGCATTGCCAGCCTCGTCCACAAAGGCATTGTCATAACCCAATGACTTCATCCGCGCCACCAGCCACTCGACCGCGCCACGTTCCTGACCCGAGGGGCTGTATTGGGAGACGAGTCCTATTAAAGTTTCGCTCATCCGTTTTTATCCGTTATTCCGCGACAGAGTCCGTTGATAAGACTTCTGTGAGAACTTCAACCAGATGGTCGATTTGTTCGTAGGTAATCACAAGCGGCGGCAAGAGACGAATAACCGTAAGCCCGGCATTCAACGCGATGATTTTTCTTTCTTGCAATGCCTTGATATACCCGGTCACTTTCTGCTTCATCTCAATGCCGACCATCAAACCAAGTCCACGCACTTCACGAATATTGGGAGAATTGATCTCTTTCAACTTATCCATGAGGTACGCTCCCTTCGCAGCGGACTGACCGGGTAAATCTTCTTCCTTAATCACATCCAAAGCTGCATTTGCCGCCGCACACGAAAGCGGATTTCCACCGAAGGTGGAGCCATGCACGCCTGGCGTGAGATTCTTGACGTTGGGCCCGATCAAGACTGCGCCCATGGGCACGCCCCCAGCGAGGGACTTGGCACAGGTCAACAGATCAGGCGTCACGTCATAGTGTTGAACCGCGAACATCTTGCCCGTGCGCCCGAAGCCGGTCTGAATCTCATCCACGATCAGCAAGGCACCGCGTTCGTCACAGATTCGGCGAGCAGCTTGGATGTATTCAAGTGAAGCAGGATAAACTCCGCCTTCGCCTTGCACCACTTCCAGAATCACAGCGGCAGTTTCTTCGTTGACGGCTTTCTCCAACGCTTCGATGTTGTTGTACGAAACATGCGAAACGCCGGGCAACAGCGGCTCGAAGCCTTCGCGATATTTTTTATTGAATGTGGCAGAAAGCGAGCCATAGGTTCGCCCGTGGAAAGCGCGATTCGCAGCGATGATATTTTTGCGTCCGGTAGAGATGCGCGAAAACTTGAATGACGCTTCGACGGCTTCGGTGCCTGAGTTGCAAAAGAAGACTCTGTCCATACCGGGCACGAGCGCCGTAATTTTTTCCATCAATGCAGCGCGTTGGTCATTAGGAAAGGTTTCAAACAAAGTAATGAGCGTATTCGCCTGCTTGTACAAAGCTTCGGCAACCTTCGGGTGCGCGTGACCTAAATTTGCCACACCATGCCCCGATGAACAATCGAGATACTCATTGCCATCCACATCAAACAACGAAGCACCTTGCCCGCGGACGATGGTCAACGTTTGTTTGGCATACACGCCCGATGTATGTTTATTCTCAGTTTCAACAATATTCAACATAGTTACCTCTCAAAATAATATCCTTATTGATGACCGACAATGCCATGCGGCAGGTAGGGTTCTTCCAGGTACGAAACTTCTTCTGAAGACAATTTCACGGACAGGGATGCAATTGCCTCTTCTAAATGCGATATTTTTGTGGCTCCAACGATCGGAGCGGCAACCGGTTCCTTTTGCAACAGCCAGGCTAAGGCGATCTGTGTGCGAGATGCGCCGCGTTTCTCTGCCAGTTCCGCCACACGTTCGATGATCGTTCGATCCATGTCGGCAGAAAGGTCATATTTTATCTTTTGAATCTGATCGGTCTCAGAACGAAGCGTGGACTCAGCAGATACGTCACGGGTCAATCTACCCGAGGCGAGCGGGCTATAGGGGATCACTCCGATTTTCTCTGTACGGCACAGCGGCAACATTTCTCTTTCTTCTTCACGGTAGATCAAATTCAAATGGTCCTGCATCGACACAAACCGTGCCCAGCCATGTTTTTCAGAAACGTACAACGCCTTTTGAAACTGCCATGCCCACATGGCAGATGCGCCAATATAACGTGCCTTGCCTGCCCGCACTACATCGTTCAACGCTTCCATCGTTTCTTCAATGGGAGTTTCATAATCCCAACGATGGATCTGATACAGGTCAACATAATCTGTACCCAGCCGTTTCAGGCTGTTATCGATCTCGCTAAGAATCGCCTTGCGAGACAAACCGCCGCCATTCGGCTCCTCTCGCATTTTGCCGTGTACCTTGGTAGCAATAACAACTTCATGGCGGTTGGCAAAGTCTTTCAATGCCCGTCCTAGAATTTCTTCACTGGCGCCCAGCGAATAGACATTAGCTGTATCAAAAAAGTTAATGCCCAGCTCAAGTGCCTTCTTGATGATCGGGCGGCTGTTTTCTTCGTTCAGCACCCATTTATGAAGCCAACGATTTGCATCACCGAACCCCATGCAGCCAAGGCAAATCCGCGAAACCAGCATGCCCGTAAAGCCTAAGCGGGTATATTCCATAACAATCTCCTACCTGAATGCAACAAAAACTGTTTACATATCATGGTTAAAATGACTCTGTAAACTTCGATATTGCAACTCTTTCTTTTTCAATGCCTGTATCGCCGCCACTGCCGCCGTTGCCGCAGAGAGTGTGGTAAGCAGCGGAACATTCATTGCGATCGCCGCCGAACGGATGCGCGCGCCATCTGAATGAGCATGCGTGCCAAGCGGCGTGTTTAAGATCAATTGCACCTTGCCACTGCGGATCAAATCTTCAATAGCAGTCGAACCTTCACCGATCTTATGCACCACGTCTATAGGCAAACCAACCTTGGTGAAAAAGTCTGCCGTGCCGGGCGTGGCATACAAGGCAAAGCCCATGCGAGATAAATCTCGCGCAACCTTCAGCGCCGCACTTTTATCATAATCATTCACACTGATGAGCACTGCACCGCTCTGTGGAAGTCCCTGCCCTGCAGCAATTTGACTCTTCGCAAACGCATGACCAAAACGTGCGGCGTGTCCCATCACTTCACCCGTCGAACGCATTTCGGGTCCAAGCAATGAGCTGGAGCCCGGCAACTTTTTGAACGGCAGCACCGCTTCTTTAATAAAAAAACCATCAACTCGCGGTTCTTCCATCACACCGAGTTCTTCCAAGGTCTTGCCCGCCATCACTTGCGCGGCTTTATAAGCGAGATTCAAATTCGTGGCTTTGCTGGCATACGGCACAGTCCGTGATGCACGCGGGTTCACTTCCAACACGCAGACTACTTCATCTTTCAACGCGAACTGCACATTCATAAGTCCACGAACACCGAGCGCCAGCCCAAGTTGCTCTGTATATTCACGCATAATCCCCAAATGAAACTCGCTGACCTTATACGGTGGCAGCACGCACGCCGCATCGCCCGAATGCACACCCGCCTCTTCGATATGCTGCATGATCGCACCCACCACTACCTGCTCCCCATCGGATAATGCATCGACGTCGATCTCGAACGCGTCTTCCATGAACTTGTCAATTAATATCGGTTGACCAGGAGCCGCCTCAATCGCCTTTTGAATGAATCCTGCCAAATGAGCCTCAGACTCCACTAAAGCCATGGCTCGCCCTCCCAAAACAAAAGACGGACGCACCAACACAGGGTAGCCGATTCGTTGAGCAATTTCACGCGCCTCTTCAATGGATCGTGCAATCCCGTTCTCAGGCTGGGGAATATCCAACTCTTTGAGCAGTTTTGCAAACTCTTCGCGATCTTCAGAGAGTTGAATAGCATGCGGTGACGTTCCCAAAATCTTCACACCGGCTGCTTCCAACCCCGCCGCCAAATTGAGCGGAGTCTGCCCCCCAAATTGGACGATGACTCCAATCGGTTGTTCTTTGTCGATCACGTTGAGCACATGTTCAAGAGTCAACGGCTCAAAATAAAGTCTGTCTGCTGTGTCATAATCTGTGGATACAGTTTCAGGATTGCAGTTGTACATGATGGTTTCGTAGCCCATCTCAGACAAAGCAAACGCTGCCTGACAACAACAATAATCAAACTCGATACCCTGCCCAATGCGATTCGGTCCGCCGCCTAAAATCAAAATCTTCTGTTTATCCGTTGGGCGCGATTCATCATCCATCTCATAAGCGGAAT
>JBDKJK010000061.1:0-3509 GCA_039796675.1 Chloroflexota bacterium | reverse complement strand
AAAACATTTTAACTTTACTATCAGGTTTACCAACTAACGCACTAAAAACATGTTTAAAAGCTTCACGTGTCATCTGTGCAGTTATCAGAGTATTCGATTGATTTTCGTTCATATTTTCATTACCTCTATTGTTTTCGATAATCACTATTATTCGAAACTTTTCAGACTAACTTGATAGAGCCACCACTTCTTTGACTTATTTTGGCTGTGGCACAACACTACAACAATTTTTCCAATTCAGGGACGAGAGGTGGCAAATCATTTTGGATGGTATCCCACATCAACTTTTCATCAACTTTGAAATATACGTGCACAATGCGATTCCGCATGGCACGCATAAGGCTCCACGGAATGGCAGTATATTTTTCTTCGATTTCTTCGGGAATTTGGTTTGCGGCTTCACCGATAATGATGAAGTTCATTTCAACCGCACGAACCGATTTATCATCCTCTTTGAATGATGCATAATCCATGCCGCGTGTAAATTGCTGGATTTCAGCAATTGCGTCTAGAATATCTCGAATACGGTCTCGCCAGTCTCTAGGTGACACGAATCAACTCCCCCATCACACGTTCTTTTATATAGGGCTTCAAACTGTCGGGAGTCCCAAGGTCAACGGGGCAGCCGAGCAGTTTTTCAAGATAATCTTGTAAGGCGAACAAACCAAAATACCCCATAGGACGATTGAATTCCACAAGTAAGTCCACATCACTGGTAGAAATCGCTTCATCTCTTGCCACAGATCCAAACAGCAACAAAGATTTCACACCGAATGTAGCGGTCAATTCGGCGTTTTTTTGTTTCAGGGTTTGGAGAACGGCTTCCTGTTTCATGTCGTAATTATAACGCTCAATCAACACCGTATTGTTCGGTTACTTCTGCTTAAACGGAATCATCATCAAAAATCCCAGCGCAATGATGCCCTGACCGATCAAGACCCCGGTCGCTTGCCAGGGACCGAAGTATGGAATTTGTGGAAAGGAATGCGAGCCCATGCCGATGATATCTGCAAGCCCGGCAAAGACCGAGAAGACAAAGCCCGTGCCAACCAAACGGCTGCCAATGTCACCGATGATGGTGCGTTCTTCCAATCCCCACCAGAGGGCGTGCAAGCCGAGGTAGCCGCCCACGCAGATCCACGCCAACCCGATCAGGAAGACGACGATCTGCACAAAGCCGACCACAGGGCTGCGGTCCCAGCCGAAGAAATCGGGCTTGGTGCCAACGGCGAAGATGAAGAGTCCGATAAAGGTGAGGATGAGGCTGAGTCGAATGCGCGGAGTAAGTGAATCTTCCGCAGGGAGCGGAGTAGTGGGTACGGGAGTAGATGCTGAGGGTTGGCTGGTCATAGTGTTTTAGTTTTAGTACACGAATTTTCGCGGAAGACACGGAAAAGGGCTGTTTTTTAAACCGTTTTTTTTCCGTGAGAATCTGTGTGATCCGTGTTGTCCGTGTCCAAAAAGATTATTACGGCAAATCTCGTTTCAAACGCGCGAGCCAGTTGCCGCCGAGGATGTTGGTAGTGTCTGCCTCAGAGTAGCCGCGCGCCTGCAATAAGGATACCAGTTTTTGCAGATCGGCGACGGTCTCAATTTCGGGCGGAACCGATTGCAAGCCAAAGCCGCCGTCAAAGTCAGAGCCGATACCGGCGTGGAGCGAGTCACCGGCGAGCTGGCAAATGTGGTCAATATGATTCGCGAGCACAGCCAATGGAACGTCTGCGCGGGCATGTCCCTTATCTCGCAGCCAGCCCACTTTCAGATATGTATTGAACGGAACCACACCCACCACCCCATCCCGTTCAATGATGCCTTCAATGATGCGATCGGTGAAATGTCGATTCGTGTTGGCGTTGGGCATGAGCGCCGCGCAGTTGGCATGTGTGCCCACAATCGGACCTTCATACACATCCAAGGCTTCCACGGCGGCGCGTTCGTCCATGTGGCTGAGGTCGAGGGTGAAGTTGAAGTCTGCCATGGCGGCTAATAACTTGCGCCCGTCATCGGTCAGCGGACCGGGCTCCTTCCAGCCGCCGCAATAGCGTGTGCCCACCCAGGCAGGTCCGATCAAGCGGACTCCGCGGTTGTGCCACATCTCCAATTCCGCGGGATGACGAACCGCCTCCGCCCCTTCCATCAAAATGACCATACCCACCGGGCGACTCACTGCATCGGTTGCCGCATCCTGCCACTGTTGCAGATGCAGGTCCAGGTCACGTTTTGAGGCGAGGATGCGAAATGTATCCGGCGCAGAATCTTGCATGCGATGATAAACATCCAATTGAGCGCTGTAGAGGCTGTGAGCTTCGTCGAAGGTCTTATAAATTTGTTTTTCGTTTTCGTAAGTGCGAAAGCGAACCGGCGCGGCGAAGAGCGTAGAAAAAATAACAGCGATGTTCCCGCGTTGGTATTCATGCCAACTAATGAGGGAATCGCCGTTCTCTTGAACCGTATGACCGCCCGCTTCAAGCGCGCGGGTTTCAGAAACAGGTCGAGTGTAATCGCGCCCATATTTGAGCATGTTGTAGGCAATGTCTGCGTGAGCGTCAACTAAGATGGGCATTGGGATATTATCCACAGATTTCGCAGATTGCACAGATTAACCTTTTCAAACCCAAGCGCAAGCCGCGAATTACGGGATTTTTCACGAAATTTAAAAAAAATTCGCGTGAATTCGCGGCGAAAAGTTTTGAACTGCGTAAATCCCGTTTATGAAACACCCACCTGCGAATTCATAATTGAAAAGCGCACCTCGCGTTAGCGGGTGCGCTCTGTTTTATTATTCGCTCGTGCTTTCCGTGTCTTCGTCGCCGCCGAAGTCTTTCGTCAGCATCTTGAAATCTTTGTCGGCGAAGGCGGCAGAGTCTACTTTGCGCAGGCTCAAGCCAATGCGGTGCTGGTCGGGGTCAATGCGGATGATGCGCAGAGTCTTGACGTCACCTTCGTGAAGAACTTCTTTGGGATGTTCAACACGGTTCTCGCTCAACTCAGAGATATGGATGAGACCTTCGATATCACCTTCGAGGCGGGCAAAGGCACCGAACTTGGTCAGGCGGGTAATGGCGCCTTCCACCAATTGACCCACGCTGAACTTCTCCATGCGGTTCTTCCAGGGGTCATCCTGCAAGGCGCGGATGGACAAACCAATGCGGCGCTTTTCGCGGTCGATGTTGATGACCTTGACGTTGACTTCCTGACCCACTTCAAGAACTTCTTTGGGGTGAGTAACATGATCCCAGGAAATTTCGGAAAGGTGGACGAGACCATCGGCTCCGTTGATATTGACGAAGGCGCCGAAGTCGGCGAGGCTGGTCACGCGACCAGTGTAGGTCTTGCCTTCTTCCAATTCGCTAATGACGCGTTCCTTCAACTCAGAACGAGACTCGGAGCTGGCGGCGCGCTCAGAGAGGATGAGGCGGCGGCGTTCGCGGTCCACTTCCACAATGCGGACGGAGATCGGCTGCCCAACCATTTTCTGGTAGCGCTGTTCGGGCTTGTCACCCGTAGAC
>JBDKJK010000060.1:0-9891 GCA_039796675.1 Chloroflexota bacterium | reverse complement strand
CAAATCGACCTTTTTGAACATGATCAACGGTGTGGATGAACTTTCAAGCGGAGAAGTGATCGTGCATTCGAGCGGTCAGCGCGTTTCTGTTCACGAAATGGACGAAGATGAAAAAGCGCTTTGGCGCGGCAGGACGATGGGCGTGATCTATCAGTCCTTTCAGCTCTTGCCCATGCTGACCTTGATTGAAAACATCACACTGCCAATGGATCTTTCAGAAAATTTCAAGCCGCGTGAGTCACGTGAACGCGCCATGGAACTTCTGCGCCTCGTAGAGATCGAAGAACATGCCAATAAACTACCCGCCTTTATTTCAGGCGGGCAACAGCAACGCGTGGCGATTGCTCGCGCCCTTGCCAATGACCCTGAGATCCTCGTTGCCGATGAACCCACCGGAAGCCTGGACTCAGTAACCGCGGATCACATCTTCAATGTCTTTTCTCGTCTCGTCTCCGAACGCGGCAAAACCATCATCATGGTCACCCACGATATGAGTCTCAAAGGACGTTTCACCCGCAGCCTGACCCTTACCGATGGAGAACTGGATGTTGAAGTGAAAGCGGATGCAAAGCCGAAGAGGAGTCGCAAACAATGACGCAACCTAAGAAACGCAAAGCGCCTCAAACTCCGCTCAAAGCGGCTCCACAGCACGTGCATGATGCTTCGCCGAAAGCGATCATCGAAATGCGCCGTGTCGTCAAGAAGTTTTCTAACGCTGCGGGTGAGTTCACCGTGCTCAAAGGTGTGGACCTAAAAATCAACAAAGGCGAATTTGTTTCCATCGTGGGTAAATCGGGCAGTGGCAAATCCACATTGCTGAACATGATCACGGGTATTGACCATCCCAGTGATGGACAAGTGATCGT
The DNA here is from genome assembly GCA_039796675.1 of Chloroflexota bacterium. Lineage (GTDB taxonomy): Bacteria > Chloroflexota > Anaerolineae > Anaerolineales > Villigracilaceae > Villigracilis. Next base: position 9,025 of record JBDKJK010000060.1, on the reverse strand, counting down.
TAATCATACCGATATTTATACTGGCGTGAGTGAAAGCGCGCGCTCGAAATGGCGCGGAAAGAACCTTGGCATTGTTTTTCAATTCTTTCAACTTTTACCCATGCTGACCTTGCTCGAAAACGTCATGCTCCCGATGGATTATGTAGACCTGTACGATTTCGATGAACGCCCAAAACGCGCCATGGAACTATTAGCTTTGGTGGGTTTGGATAAATTTGCCAATAAATTACCCGTTTTGGTTTCAACTGGTCAACAGCAACTGGCAGCCATTGCACGTGCCATGGCATGTGACCCTCCTTTGCTAATCGCAGATGAACCGACTGGCAACCTCGATACTCGTTCTGCCGACACCATCATCCGACTCTTTGAACATTTCGTTGAACAGGGCAAGACCATCGTGATGGTTACCCATGATCCGTCTCTCACTTCGCGCACCGACCGCAATATCATCATTTCTGATGGTGAGTTGATCGACGAGACCATTTCGCGCTCCCTGCCACAGCTTCGTCACCGCCATATGTTGGAGTTCACAAAACTGGCTCAGCGGCGGTTTTATCAGCCGCAAGAGACCATCCTTTCACGCGATGAAAAAGTGGGGCATTTCTTTATGATTCGCAATGGCAGTGTGGAAGTAGTTCTTCAAAAACAACGCAGCAAAGAGACTGTCCTTTCACGGTTGGGTACAAATGAGTTTTTTGGCGATATTGAACTGCTGCGCGGAGGCAGGTCTATTGCAAATGTGAGGGCGGGGAATGAGCCGGTTGAGGTGTTGATGATCCCTCGCGATGATTTTTCGCGTGTGATGGATGAATCTCCGATTACAGCTGAGGCGGTTAGCCGCATTGTGCAAAGGAGATTGGAGCAGCACCGCATGGCAGACCCGAGGAAAGCAAAAAGCTAAATTACGTATTTCGTAATACGTAATGCGTAAAAATCAAAATATTATGAAGCCCGACCCGCTCAAACTTCCGCAGATCCTTTATATAGCAGACAGCGAAGAATCCCGTTCGCTGGTGCGGCGTTTGCTTTCCTACACATTCATTGTTTTGGAGGCTGCCAATCCGCTCGATGGAATTGGGTTGGCAGAGGAAACACGCCCTAGCTTGATTCTCCTTGATACCAACGTTTCTCAAATGACGAGCAGTGAAGCGGCAACCCGCCTCAAGAAAATGCTTGCCGGAACGCCTATCGTGATCGTATCGGGAGATACCACTCAAAAGGCGCGTGCCCGTGCACTTGCTGCCGGTGCAGTGGGATTCATTCCCAAACCCATTGGGGATGATTTTCAAGAACTTGTTCAGGCATACTTGCACGGTCGGGTGGATGAGCTTGAACATGCCGAGCAGTACCTGCGTGAATATCAATTGGAGTTGGCTGAGAAGATCGAAGACCAGACCCGTCAGCTTACCAATACGGTCGAACGTAATAAATATCTGCTGTCGCAAAACCAAAAGATGTTTGCAATGCTTGAGCGCAGGCATAAACTGTTGGAGACGGCTGCCCGCGTGGGGCAGATGGTCACTTCCATTTTGGATCTGAACGAATTGTTGCGGCATACGGTCAATATTATTTGCAGCGAATTTAACTTTTATTATTCAGGCATCTTTCTTGTTTCAGAGGACCGTAAGTGGGCGGTGTTGCGTGCTGGGTATGCCTTGGCTGGGCGCAAAATGTTGGAAGCTCATTACAAACTCCCGATCGACGATAAATCTATGGTTGGGCGCTCGATGTTGAGCCAAGAGGCGCAGATCGCGTTGGATGTGGCGGGTGAAGAGTCACGCTTCAAGAATCCGTACCTTCCAGACACTCGTTCTGAGATGGCACTGCCATTGATCGTGAACTCCGTTTCGGTTGGGGCGGTGACGGTGCAAAGCCACGAATTGAACGCTTTTAATGAGGAAGACGTCACATCATTACAGGCAATGGCAGACCAGATCGCGATCGCCATCAACAACGCAAATTTAATGAAAGACCTTGAAGTGGCAAACTCGGAACTATTGCGCACGAAAACGTTCGAAGCCATTGCCACGGCTACAGGAGAGGCGATCCATTGGGTGGGGAATAAGGCGGCACCCATCCCGGGCAGTGTCAACCGCGTACGTGAGGATGTTCAGTATCTGTTGGCATTGGCAGCGCAGGTAAATGAATCAGCGTTGGATAATGCTGCGTTGCAGCTGGCAGTTCAAACGGTCAGAGAAGAGGCGCAGGCATCCGGTTTGGATTTGAAGAGGATCCTCGAAGAAATGTCTGCTATGAAGCCGAATCGTTTGCAGGCATTGGTCAGCGTCGAATCTTTGATGGAAGACTTGGAGATCGCTGAAAATAGTGCAAAAACCATCCTTGATATTAAGGAAGGGTTGATTGGTCCGGCACGTCAACGGAACAATGCGCCAGTTTCTTTAAGTGAGATGATCACGCATACGGTTGAGAATATGGGGCTGCCGCACAATGCCGTGGAAATGACTTGGGCAGAGGATATGCCATTGGCACATGTAGATGCGCGTCAGGTGGAGCAGGTCTTTAACAACTTGATCAAGAATGCATGGGAGGCTATGACGAACTCTCATACCCCTGACCCAAAGATCCATGTGCATGGGCGGGGCGATGAAGATGCGAACTCTGTGCTTATTTCAGTGCAGGATAATGGTCCTGGCATTCCGAAGGATATTCAGGAAAAAATTTGGGTGTCTTTCTTTACTACGAAGGGTGGTTCGGGGGGCACTGGGCTGGGGCTTTCGGCTGTGATGCAGATCGTGAACCAGCATGGCGGCAAAATTTGGTTGGAAAGTGAAGCGGGCATGGGGGCAACCTTCTTTGTGCGTTTGCCTGCTGAAAAGTTATACATGCCAGACGAGAATGCGTCACACTAGGTGATGATTTTGAATTTATTAAACTTTGGAGGAATGAATGACAACCGTACTTTTAGTTGATGATGAAAAATTGATTCAACGCAGTTTAGAGAAAACCCTCCTGCGCGCCGGGTACGACGTGTTAACCGCGCCCGATTGCAAGACCGGGAGCGAAGTCTTTGTACAGAACGCAGGGACTGTAGATATTGCTGTTCTGGATTTGAACATGCCGGGCTTCGAGGGCGTGCCGAAGAACGATGCTGGTCTCGATTTGTTGGCTGATCTTAAGCAAAAAAAAGCAGACCTGCCGGTGGTCATCTTGACTGCCTATGATGAAGTAAATAAAGCCAAGGACGCCGTTTCAAAAGGAGCAAATGCCTTCTTTGTGAAGGGGCGTGAGCAGGGCTTGGTGGAGTTGATTCAGAAAATATTAGGTGCGTGATACGTACTGCATAATGCGTAATTTCTAACCACTATCGTAAATCGAAAGAGGAACTTATGACCAATAATATTGAACGACATGCGAAATTGCTGAAAGCTTCTGCACGCGCCGCCAGAAATATCACTACCATTCTGGATTCTTATGAATTATTCCAGCGCACTGTAGATATCATCTGCGATGAATTCGGCTTTTATTATGCGGGTGTCTTTTTGGTAGATGAAGCCACCCAAAGCGCGGTTCTTAAAGCAGGGCGTGGCGAAGCAGGCAAAGCCATGCTGCGTGAAGGACACAAACTCGCGATTGGCGGCAACTCGATGATCGGCGCAAGCATTGCCAACAAGCGAGGGCGCATCGCTCTTGATGTAGGGACCGAGGCGGTCTTCTTTGAGAATCCGCATCTGCCCAAGACTCGCTCTGAGATGGCGCTTCCGCTCATTGTGGGGGATGAGGCGATTGGCGCGCTCACGGTTCAATCCACCGAAGAGGCGGCATTCCATGAAGAAGATATCGACGCCCTCCAAACGATGGCGGATCAACTTTCGGTGGCGATCCAGAATTCACGGCTTCACCGGCAGGAAGAACGTCGTTCACGGCTCTTGAAGGCTGCCAACCGAGTAGGTAAAGAGGTCGCATCTATTCTTGACCTCGATCAGTTATTACCGCAGACCGTCAACATCATTTGCGAAGCCTATGGTTTGTACTATGCGGGTGTATTCCTGATCAATGATGATGGTGAATATGCTGTGCTTCGAGCCGGGTACGGCAAGGCAGGCAAAGCCATGTTGGCAGAGGGGCATAAATTGCGTGTGGGAACCGAGTCGATGATCGGTGCATGTATTGCCATGGGCGAGGCTCGTATTGCTCTTGATGTGGGAGAAGAACGTGTGCATTTTAAAAATCCGCACCTTCCGCATACCCGTTCTGAAATGGCACTGCCTTTGATTTACGGCGGCAAGACCCTTGGTGCGGTGACGATCCAGTCTTCTGAAGAACGTGCCTTCGGTGAAGATGACATCACCACTTTGTTGACGATGGCAGAACACCTTGCCGTTGCCATCAATAACGCACATTTACTTGAAGAACTCAAAGAAGCCCATAACGAAATTCTACGCAACAAAGTTTTTGAAGCCTTAACCACCGCCTCCACCGAAGCCATTCACTGGATCGGCAATAAGACGCTTCCCATTTCGCTGACGGTTGCCCGTCTGCGCGAAGAGATCGCCGACGGCGGCGTGGACGTTGAGTCGCTCAAAGAGGACCTCGATATGATCTCAGAAAGTGCAGCTCAGATCATTCAAGTGAAAGAGCAACTCATTGGCGCGGTGCGCGAGATGAAACCGCGCCCTGTTCTCTTTGCCGATGTACTTCAAACGGCAGCATTCCAACGCGGCATTTCACAGAAGACTCTCAAGGTGGAGATCGACCCCGCCGCCGCATACGTCATCGCCGACTCGACTCAGCTTACCCGCGCCATTGGAAACATTTTGCAAAATGCTGCTGAAGCGGGCGCGAAGTCCATCACGGTCAGCGCACACCTCACCGAAGAACGCGGCGTGCTGGAAATTGACATAGAAGACGATGGCGCAGGTATGAACGATGAAACCCAACGCAAAGTTTGGTCGCCATTCTTTACTACTCGTGGTGTGTCGCATCATGGTTTGGGGTTGCCCGCTGCCATGCATGTCGTTTCGCAATCGCAAGGACGCGTTGCCCTCGTCAGCGAAGAAGGCAAGGGAACAACTGTTGCCATGTTTATGCCTCGCGGCCGCGTGGACGTGGAACAGGCTCAGCCCGGCGCTATGAAAAATATTTTGTTGATCGACGATAACGACGACTGGGCAAATCTGTTGACTGAAATGCTCAAAGGCACAAAAGCAAAGTTGACACAGTCTACCGATTTGAAGAAATTCCCCGATGCCGATCTGATTCTGGTGGATGAAAACATCGCCTCGGCTCCGCTGACCGATGTGCTGGGTGCCCTCTCCAAAGCGGGTCTTACGCCGAAAACAGTCATCCTCACCTCTGCGATCAACCCCGAACGCGTTACCCAATATCTGCGTAATGGTTTGAAGGATGTAACCGTCAAACCATACTCGGCAGGCGAATTGAACGAGTTGTTGAAGTAGGGAGTTCATCGTCATTGCGAGGAGGGCACTCTTCACGACGAAGCAATCTCATGACCCAAATAGAGATTGCTTCGGGCAACGAACAAGTGCGCCCTCGCAATGACAGAAAGAAAACATGCGACCACGTTGGCGAAAAGTTTTTCATGATCTATGGGATAGTAAGATGCGCACCCTGCTGGTGGTGTTTTCCATTGCAGTGGGTGTATTTTCGATCGGAGTGATCACAGGCGCATACGAGATCATTTCCAATGATATGGGTGCGTCATATGCGGCGAACAACCCTGCAAACATCGAACTTCGTATGACGAATTTTGATGAAGATGTTTTATCGTCCATTCGTAATTTCAAGGGCGTTTTGGATGTCGATGGCAGGCGTGTGAGTAATTACCGCGTCCGCCCTGAGGGCAGCGAGCAGTGGGCGACCATCGACCTGATCGCAGTGGAAGATTTCAGCAAGAATGAAGTCAACTTGCTGGTGCCCATTTTGGGTGAGTCTGAAGCGCGCAAGGATGAAATTATCCTGAATAAGAAGAACATGGAAAAACTCCATGTGACAGTTGGAGAGTATCTCGTCTTTGAATTAGCAGATGGGACGACAAAAAAGCTGAAGGTGGTGGGTATCGTGCAGGATGCCAGCACGGGTGCAGATGATTTTCTCGCGCCGCCCTTTGCTTTTACAGTGACGGATACACTCCAAACCTTGAAACAGCCAGATCTATTTAACCGCGTCTATTTGACGGTCTCAGAGTCACCGAATGACCTTGCTCATATCCGCGCCCTCGGTGCAGACTTGAAAGATAAGCTAGAAAAGAACGGGAATACGGTCATCCGCACGCGTTATTCAGAACGCAACAAACACCCGATGACGGATACCATCAATGCTGTTTTGTACATCTTAATGGCATTGGGTGTGTTGATTGTGTTTCTGTCTAGTTCCTTGATCGCGAATACATTGAGTGCATTGTTGAGTCAGCATCTGCGCCATATTGGTATCATCAAACTGGTGGGCGGCAGGAATCGACAGGTCTTTTTGATGTACCTGACTCTCATCATGTCGTTTGCCATCTTATCTCTTCTGATCGCCATTCCGCTGGGTGGGTGGGGTGCATATGGGTTGGCTGCCTTCATTGCCGATAACTTGAATTTTGGGTTATTGGGTTATCGTATTGTCCCCATGGCTTTTATTGTTCAAGTTGGAGTGGGGTTGCTGGTACCGCTCTTTGCGGGGCTTGCGCCAGTTCTGAGCGGCTCAAGGATTTCTGTATTGCGTGCCTTGAGCAATGATATTGCCGGAGATGAAAACAAGCCGCATGCGGCAGGCGAAAAACCGCGCGTCAACTGGTTAGATTGGGCATTGGTGCGCCTGACCCGTATTCTGGCGGCGCGTGGAATGCATTTGCCGCGTCCGTTCATTATTTCATTGCGTAACACTTTCCGCCGTACCAACCGTCTTTTGTTGACCCTATTCACTCTGACCATGGGTGGCGCGATCTTCATTGCCGTGTTCAACGTGCGGGTCAGCCTGCGTGATTACACAGAGCAGATTGGCAGTTACTTCCGTGCTGATGTAACTCTCGATTTCGACCGTCCCTATCGTATGGATGAGGTTCGTCAATTCGCTTTTCAAGTTGATGGCGTAGAGGATGTGGAGGGTTGGCAGTTCATCGGCATTGAGTTGTTATATCCTGATGGCTCTGTGGCAGAAAATGTGAACCTGCTTGCTCCACCCGCAAATACAAATCTGGTCAAGCCGATGATCGCGGCGGGCAATTGGATTCAACCAGGTGATGTTCGTAAACTTGCCATCAGCGAAGCGGTGCTCAAATATTACCCAAACCTGCAACCTGGCGATTCACTCTACCTAAAAGTGGACGGGCAGGAAGAAGTTTGGGAAGTAGTGGGCATATTCAAGTTTGTCGGGCGCGAAGGTGTGCTTGCATATACCCCACTAGAGTATGCCGAAAAGATCACCAACCTGACTGATCGTGCCTACTCATTCCGTGTGGTGACCACTCAACATGATCGGGATTTTCAGAATGCGATGTCTGAAAAGCTAGATGACTATTTCCGTGATAACGGATTCAAGCTCCGCCAGGCGCAGCCGGGCTTAGCCTCGCTTGATTCAGTTTCTGAAAGCTTAGATATCCTTGTGATTTTTCTGCTCATTATGGCAGTGTTGACTGCTATTGTTGGCGCGATGGGGTTGACCGGGACAATGGGGATGAACGTTTTGGAGCGCACCCGAGAGATCGGAATCATGCGTGCCATCGGCGCAGACGACCGCGCCGTCATGCGCACAGTCATTGGTGAGGGGTTTGTGATCGGAGCCATCTCGTTTTTGCTGGCGATCGTTGTGTCGGTTCCCTTGACCTATGGGCTTTCGTTCATTGTAAGTATTGCCATCTTCGAAACGCCTATTGATGTGCTATTTACCTATCAAGGCTATGCCATCTGGCTGGGACTGGTGCTTTTGCTTTCGGTACTTGGCTCGGTGTTACCAGCCCGTAATGCTGCCCGTCTGACCATTCGAGAAGTGTTGGCGTACGAGTAGCAAGTAATTTGTATTAAGTGACGAGGACATCGTCAATCGTAAATCTAAAATCGTAAATTGAAGAAGGTTTCCATGAAGAAAAATATATTGTTCTTGATTTCTCTCGTTGCACTGTCTACATTGGTGTTATCAGCATGTGGCGGAGAGCAGGCAACTGCAACCGAACCGGCTATGGTAGAAGAGTTCGCGTCTGGTGATGTGATTGCCGAAGGGCGGCTTGAGCCAATCCATGCGGCGAATTTGTCATTTCAGGCACGCGGTGTGGTGGAGGAAGTATTTGTCCAAGCGGGAGATACTGTCAGCGAGGGAGATGTCTTAGTCCGCCTCTCAAATGCGGGCGCGGCAGAGGCGCAGTTCCTTGTCGCCCAGAATGCCTATGACACGTTACTCCGCAATGAAAGCGGCGACCGTGCCAAGCTTTGGGATGTTTATATGAAGGCGCAGATTGCCCGCGCTGAAGCCGAACGCGAGTGGGAAGACTTTGATACCTCCGCTGTGGATGACCGTATCGAGGACATTGAAGCTGACATCGAAGACTTGAAAGATGACGTGGAGACTGCACAGGAAGATTTCGATAAATATAAAGATCTTGATGAAGAGAATTCCAAGCGTAAGGCTGCCGAAGATGATCTTGAGATTGCCCAAGAAGATTTGAACGAGAAGGTGCGTGAACTTGAGGCAGAGATCCGCTCTCGTGACGAAGTGAAAGCTGCTTACGATGCTGCGCTTGCCGCCGAAGCGGAAGCTAAATATCAGTATGAAATCAGCCTTGATGGACCGAATGCCGATCAGCTGGTGATTGCTAAGGCGAATTTAGATGCCGCAGCAGATGCACTCTCCAATTACATTATCACAGCTCCATTCTCCGGTATGGTTGCAGATGTTAACGTCAAAGCGGGCGAACAGGTTACAGCTGATACTCGTGCTGTGAGCCTTGCAGACTATAGCCAGTGGTTCGTTGAAACCACCGATGTGACCGAGTTGGAAGTGGTGAGTTTGAGCGAAGGACAACTTGTAACTCTGCGTTTGGATGCTCTTCCTGAACTTGAATTGACCG